>CAIYGK010000019.1 GCA_903925725.1 uncultured beta proteobacterium
CCAGATGGCTTTGTTGGGGTGGTTGTTCACAGCCTTGTCATTGCATCCGGTTTTGTCATTGCGGGCTCCGACCCGCAATCCATGCTGCGCGTGGCACTGGATCCCGGATCAGGTCCGGGATGACAAGCGTGGGGGCCGGGATGACAACCGCGAGAGTTGTGATGTCAAATGCTTGCATCAACGCGGCAGCGAGTTGACTTCTTTTTCCCACTTGGCAATCAGGCGCCGCCGCTCGGCTGAGGCGCCGTACTTGGCGTAGTCGTAATTGATGAATTTGATTTTCTTGAAGTCCGGTATGCGCGCATCGTTCTTCGCGTTTTTGTTCGAGGGCAACTGGAACTGTTTGGCCGCGGCCGCCATTTCCTGCGCTGCCGGCGTCAGCGCCCACTCGTAAAACTTCTTGGCGTTCTCCAGATTGCGTGCGCCCTTGATGAGGCTCATGGAGCCGATCTCGGCCCCGGTGCCTTCGCTCGGTGTGATGGTCTCGACCGGAAAGCCGTTGATCTTTTCGCCCGGGCCGTCGTGCACAAAGCTGATCGAGACCGTGTTTTCACCGCGCGCCACCGCCTTGATCGGGCCGGTGCCGCTGCGCGAATACTGGCTGACATTCTTGTGCAACTGCTTGAGGTACTCGAAGGCCTTGTCTTCACCCATCAACTGAACCAGCGTTGCCACCATCGTATAGGCGGTTCCGCTCGATGCGGGATTCGCCACCTGCACCTCGCCCTTGAGCGCCGGATTGAGCAGATCGGCCCAGGACTTCGGTATGGCAAGCTTCTTCTTGACGATCAGTTCTGTGTTGTAGCCAAATCCCAGTGGGCCTGAATAAATGCCCACCGTCTTGTAGCCCGACTGCTGCGCCTGCTGCTGTGCCCAGGCGTGCAATTGCCACAAGCTCGGCGACTTGTATTCCAGAGACAAGCCCTGCTCGGCCGCCTGCAGATGCGGGTCGCCCGTGCCGCCAAACCAGATGTCGGTCTTGGGATTTTCCTTTTCGGCAATCAGCTGCGCCAGCGCTTCGCCGGACCCCTTGAGGCTGAGGTTGACCTTCACGCCCGTGGTGCGCGTGTACACGGTGGCGATCATGTTGCACCACTCGGCCTGCACCGAACAGATGATATTGACCTGACCCTCGGCCCAGGCACCAAGCGACGACAAGGCCAACACCGCAACCACTACTTGCTTCTTCATCTCAGCTCCTGTGGATCCCTTGGCGAAAAGCGAAAGGGAAATTGATCAGCCCCAAGCATAGCCATTTTCCGCTGACCGTTGAGTACCGAAAACCCCAAGCTGCGCAGCAAGCGCTAGGCTTGAAGCGCCATGGCCTGCTCGACCAGACTGGCGTGCAAGGCAGCCCCCAAGGGCAGGATCGCGTCGTTGAAATCGTAACGGCTGTTGTGCAAACCGCAGCTGCCAACGCCATTCTCGGCGCCCTGGCCGATGCGCAGGTAGGCACCGGGTTTAACCTGGAGCATGAAGGAAAAATCCTCTGCCCCCATGCTGGGCTCCAGATCACGCACCACACGCTCGGCACCCACCAGGCTTTGTGCCACGTCGCCGGCAAAGCGGGCTTCGGCCGCGCTGTTGATGGTGGCCGGGTAACTGCGCTCGTACTGCACGCTGGCTGTCGCACCAAAGGCCAGTGCCACGGCGCTGCACAGCTCCTTCAGGCGCCGCTCCAACAAGTCCTGCAC
>CAIYGK010000020.1 GCA_903925725.1 uncultured beta proteobacterium
CAAAAAGTGCCTGCCTTGAATGCCAGTTCCAATCCATGGTTGTACCGCCATTCGTTTCAAATTTTCTGGCAGAGGCTCGTCAAGGACTGGATCGAACAGCTCCCGCAAGGCAAGCTTTTGCGCTCGATAGGACGCAACGCGCTCGGCTTCTTGTGAAAGATCGGCCAGATGCTCTTCAATCTGTGTGCGCCGATCAAGCGCCAACTGACCATCAACGTAGGCATGCAGATCGGCTTCGGTAATCAAGGCTTTGTTCATTGCACGACTCTGAGTTTGGCAATCGGCTGCTGACCATCCATGATTCGCCTCAGGCGCTCTCGCCCGCGGGCAAGTCGGGACATCACCGTGCCGGTCGGTATCCCCAATGTGCTGGCGACTTCCTCATAGCTCATTTCTTCCAAGGCGACCAGCAACACCACTTCACGCTGCTCTTCCGGAAGTCTCGACAAGGCATGTTCAAGATCCCTGACTTCCAGTCGGTCGGTCTGGGTCGCGCGGGTCGGTACTTCCAGGTCGGCGTCTTCCGTTGGGCTGATGGACAGCCCGGGGCGACGGAGTTGATCGACACGAAGGTTGTGCATGATGCCAAGCAACCAGGGGCGCAGGCTGCTGCCCGCTCGCCACTGCGCCAACTGGGACCAGGCGCGCTCCAGTGTGTCCTGCACCAGATCGTCTGCTGCCGCGCGATCGCCGAGCAGCGACCGCGCGTAGCGACGCAAGCGTGGCAGTTCGGCAAGGATCGCGAAATTGTCCACCCCGGATCAGGGCTTCACAACGTGCCAGCTGTTGTTGAGAAAACCATCGCCCGTCTTATCGCCAGGCTTTTGGTCCTTGGCCCAGAAGTACAGTGGCTTGCCTTTGAGCGCCCATTGTTTCTTGCCATCGTCCCGAGCGATGACGCTGTAGTCGCCGCTGGTGCTTGCGCCGTCCATCGCCAGCAAAGGCGGCCAGTTGGTCGCACACGGGCCATTACAAACACTCTTGCCGACCGTGTCCTTGTCAAAGGTGTAGAGGGTCATGCCATTGTTGCCAGTCAGGACGCCATCCGCAAACTTGGCTGGACCTGCAACGCCACCCTGCATGGTGGAGCAAGCCGCCAGGTTGCCGACGAGGATCAGGGAAAATAGAGCTTTCTTGAGTGTCATTTGGTATTCCTTGGGTTATTGAAACAGTTCCATAGCGGTATACGTGCGGGGAACCATTTTTATTCCATGAATTTATATGACACTTCAACTTTTTGCGAATCTCTCAAGGGCGGTCACCCTGAGCCGGCGCGATTGCGGGTCCTGGCTCCGGGACCAGCAGCGTTCCGTTGAGCAAGCCTCGCAGGGTTCCAAACACCAGCATGGCGACCAGCAAAGAAGTCAGAGACAGCATCAGCATGGCCAACACACCGAACCAAGCCGCTGTGTTTTCAGATAGACGAAGCGTCAGGGCAGTCAAAGAGGCCAACGGGAACGACAGCGCCCAAAAAGTCACAGAAAAGGCGGTAGAGCGCAAACGCCTGAGCATGCTGGCGGACCAGAACAGGAAAAACATGGCAATGCCCCAAGCCATCCAGGCGAAGGGAATCGGCGCGCCGAGTTGCAGGACGGCCAGTCCGATGACCGAAGGTGGTGCAATGGTAATGAAGGTGGCCGGTAACAGGCGCTCAGGCCACATCCCGTGTTGCCCCAGCCTGACGAAGATCAGAGTCAAAACGACGAGCCAGAAGAAAATACCCACACCAAATTGGGCGGCAGCCCACTCGGGATAACCCATCCGGACTCCTGCGAGCGGTACCACTACATTACCCACCACCGCAATCAATAGCGCTGGCGTGATACCGGTCCAGAATGTGACCGTTGGCTTGCCGCCATCGCCGGTATTCAACCAGCGCGAGAGCACCCAAACCGTAACCAGAATCTGCGACACAGCGCCGGTCATCCAAGTGATTCGGGCCAGCGCCGAGTCGCCACCCAAGGCAAAAGCGACTGTCGCAAGAAGAATGAGAGAAACCGGGAACGTCGCTACAAAAACATGACGCACCGGATGGTGCAAGTCCTCGAGCAGCGCCTGAGGGTGGCGAAGCTTTCGCAGCAGTGAAAGTGCAAGAAGCAGGGCCATCACCAGTGCGGCACTCATTCCCAGCACCCAGGCCACCACTTGCGCGCTATCTCCAGCGTAGGGAACGGCCCGTACCCAGGCCAGCGTCAGGCCGGACAGACCCATGACCACCGAAAACCAGCCGGGTGCCAGGAACTTGAGAGGAGTCGCGTGGTGTGATGCCATGGCATTGCGCTTTCACTATTTCAATCGGACACCGGCAGCGTCAAACACCTGAACGGTAATGGGAATGCCCTGACCCACACTCTGGGTCACTGTGCAGAACGCCTCGAATTGGGACAGAACGCGATCCAGATGCTCCAACTGAGCAGCCTGTACACCCAGGGTGAGCGTGGCCGTCATCTCCAGCACGCGCATGCGGGCGTCTGCATTGCGTCCGACACTGGCCTGTACGCTGCAACGGATCGGGTCGGGTGCCTGCTTGAACTTGCGCAAGGCGAAGAGCAGCGAGTCACTCAGGCAGTTCCCAACGGCAGCGCACAGGAGTTGAACCGGGGAAGGTCCTTGTCCGGTACCGAGTGGTGCCGGCTCGTCCCCCGTGAGCACAGGGATGTCTGCACCAAAGCTGATGTCGAAGCGGTAGTCCTGCTGCTGCGTCAGTTC
>CAIYGK010000021.1 GCA_903925725.1 uncultured beta proteobacterium
CGTAGTTCAAGCAATCTTTCTAGGACGCTAAAAACCATGTCGAACTATGGATTGGTCGAGATGCAGCCAATAAATTTGAAGCAATTTCGACCAGTGGCCAAAGCTACGTCTTTCAAAATCGTTGCACAAGCGTGATGTCTGAATTTGGCACTGCGCTCCAAACTGAGCGGCGCTGCCAGGAACACTTGGTCCGAAGGAGCATGTCGGCGCGAGCGCGGGTTGCGCGTAATAGGTGGTGCGGGTCGAGACCCGAACTAGGGTCAACTCTGACTGAGTGATCGAAAATTGAAGCAGTGAGAGCTGGCATGTCATGTCATGTCAATTTCAGACGATTTAGATTATGTTAATAAGTGTGCCGGGCTATTTGCTGGTACTGCGGGAACTCCCAACTCATTAGAGACTTGCCGCAAAAGAAGCTGATCCTGGGCTGACTACCTGCATCAGGCTTGAGTCCGCTCCCCTTCTGGCGAGCACCAGCGGCACAGAATTGAGTGCCCACGCGGAATAGTTATGGGTGCAGTGACCAAATAAGCTTATCAACCTGGACTTTATGTCGGGGTTCTATTTCCATTAACATACTGGATATAATCACAGTATGAAGATCGAAATTCAATATCGATGGCGCATCATGTGGTCAGGGCATTGGGCAACAACCGGTCACCACTGCACCGAAGAACAAATCCGCAAGGAGCACCCCGAAGCGGTACGCGTTGACGATTCACGCCGTGAGTTGAGAGTTGCTGAAACTTTTGATGAGCGAAAAAATGCCATGTTCCCGGTGTCCGCATTCATGAGTCAGCAGTCTGGGGGGAGCAGATGAATGCTGCTTTGAAGACTTCGGCATCGATGCCTTACGCAACCTCGCACTGGTGGCGCGCTATCAAACCTGCCCTCACCCACTGTGCTCTAGTTGTATGGCGGTGGCTATGACGGTCAATCCATCACACAATTGGGCCGCACGGGCCCAGAGAGGCCCGTCAGTAAGATTCGTGTGAAAACCGGCCACTTCGATCAAATCCTATATTGGCAGGGCCGTGCAAGTCGGAATCGACTCGGGTTTTAGGTCCGTCGGGTAATCACCGAACCGCTTCAGTTTACTGGTGGCATACGGGCTGAGGAATGCCAAATCGGCGGGACGAATGCTGACACCTTCTGCCTTCAGCATATGAAGTGCCTGGGTCTGATCCACCACGTTTTGCAGAGCAACCGCATTGGTCACGAGCTCGTTATAGACAATGGCTTTTTCTTGATCGGCTGGATCATTTGACCGTAGGTGGCCGCCAGAACCGAAGGCCAAGTGCTTGGCAAATTTGTGGTGCCGCTCGATCTTAGTCGTTCCCTTATGAACCGTGCGACGCAGGGATTCGTCCATTACCCATTCCAGCAAGTACGTTGTGCGTACCGCGTTACCGAGTTCCTTCAAGGCCATCGCGAATCGATTCCTGGTGCTGTAACTATTGACTTTCGCCAGGACCGCAGATGGTGCGATCGTGCCGCTCTGGATTGCCAGCGCAAGCTGCATGAATAGGTGATAGTGTTCATGGATCAGCATCCAGTTGACCGTACCGGAGAAAAGCGAGTTGATTCTTGAGTACCTGTTGGCGTTATCAGACCGATACAGATTCAACGTATGCCAACGTCGGATGCGCGGCATCAGCTCAATTCCCAACAAGTACGCCAGTCCGAAAACGGCGGCTGACTGACCATGGGTGTCCGCATGTACTCGATTGGGCTGTACATCGGAAAGATTTTGAAGCAACGCATCCAGAATGTAGGTCGCCTCGTAGGTTCCGCAGGCGATGAAGCGGCTGAACAGTGCAATGTAGTTGTCAGCAACGTGGCGGTAAGCAATGCCACCTGTTTTGCCGTAACGGATGTGGTGTTCTGCCAGAAGATTGTCTTCGTACGTCTCGAAATGGGTGCCGTCGGCGGCAGCGGATTGCCCCGTCCCCCACTGCTGGGGCAACTCAAATTGGGCATACAGATTGATCAAGTCAGCAGAGGCGGCGCGTAAATCGGCAATGTCGACATGGCGGCGATCGACAAAGGCCAGTTGGTCAGCAGAGACTGAGCCCCCAAGATGACGCGCAGCCTCTGTTGGCCCGAGTCCGCAGCCGTCGGC
>CAIYGK010000022.1 GCA_903925725.1 uncultured beta proteobacterium
ACAAACATTCGGCGAAACGATGGAATTCGGCCAGCGCATCTGGCTGCGGGATCACAACCTTGTATGAGGAAACAATCGCCTTCGAGATATTTTGCTGCGCTGCGCCATTCGCTCTACTGTTGAACCAAACTCGGCCAAAGTAGAGGGCCAAATACAAAAACCAGGGTCCAACACTCTTCTTTGCCAACATACCAGTACACGCTTGGTTGAACGCGGCAGGCTCCGTAAGAACGCCAAGTCGCCCCACAGTTGGCGCTGCATAAATAGCCATCAAAATGGTGTCCGCCGGCAGAATCTTTACGCTCGATCCGGCTACTGCTGCATCTGTAATTCTCTCGACGGGTGTCAAGAGAAACCCATCTGAGAAATCACCAGTTTTGAACCAAGGCGTTGAACCATCAGTCCAAAACTCGGCCTTTGAACGACTAGGCGTACCACCGTTCGTTATGACCTCACACAATTCGTCAATGGTGCCAATCCGCCACCCCCTCGGCACCAACCCCAACTCTGACTCCTCTAACCCGTCAGGAAACAACGCCGCCGTAGTCTCATCCATGCCTTCAGGGACGCGGCCTTCAATCTTGGCGCGCACCGGATCGAAATCGACAAACCACGACTTGAACAGCGCCTGGGCGATGGCTTCAAGCGTGGCGTTGGTTTCGCGCAGGAGGGTGATGCGGTCGTCGAGGGTTCCGAGCACTGCGGCGATTTCCAACTGGACCTTCAAGGGCGGAAGATGAATCGGAACCGCGGCCAGAATGCCTGTGTTTAGGTTCGGCATAGTTGCGCCTACTGCGTGACGAATCAACCAGCCCTTGATGTCAGGCAAACGTAGGCAATGCGAAATGAATTTGGCATTGGCAATGGACTCATCACCCAGCCGGACTTTCAAACACCCCGTGCCACAAAACCAACCGACTTCATGCTGCCGAATCAACGCATTCTTAGTCACGTCACCGCGGCGGCTGAAAACGATGTCCCCAATTTGTAACTTGTGTTGGGACAGTCGATCAACGTCGGCCTGATCAATCCGAGCGATGTTGTCTACAACGATGCCGCCATCGCCTATGTTGGTCGGCATGACTACCGGAATGCCGACTTCCTTGTAGTCGGAGGTATGAAGTTGGCTACCAAACGGCCCGGTTTGAATCGCGCCGCCCTGGGCAGCACAGATTTGACCCAAGGTTGTGTTCTGCCACTCAGAACTCATACCCAAGTCCCCCCAGCCTCTGCCGGATCAACTGGTCAAGCTCTGCACCCTTCGCCATTTGCTCGCCCAGCTTTTCAGTGAGCTGCTGCATCTTGGTTGCGAAGTCCTCATCGTTGTCCTCAACCTCTTCTGCGCCGACGTAACGACCGGGCGTGAGGACGTGGCCGTGCAGGGCAATCTCGGCCAGTTTTACGCTACGGCAAAAGCCTGCGATGTCCTGGTATTCACCGGCATCTGGCTCACCACGCCACGCTACAACCGTTGCGGCTATGCGCTCGATAACCCCGTCCGTGAACTCGCTCTGCACCCGGCTGATCATGATGGCGAGCTTACGGGCGTCGATGAAAAGCACTTCGCCTTTGCGGTGCGTCTTCTGCTTGACCAGAAACCACAGGCAGGCCGGAATCTGGGTGTTGAAAAACAACTGCCCGGGCAGCGCGACCATCACCTCGACCACGTCGGCATCAACCATGGCTGCACGGATGACGCCCTCGTTGTTCTGGCTCGAACTCATGGAGCCGTTGGCCAGCACGATGCCGGCGCGACCCGCCGGCTTGAGGTGGTGCAACATATGCTGCAACCAGGCATAGTTGGCATTGCCCTGCGGTGGATCGCCATAGACCCAGCGTGGATCGCCAGTCAGGCTGGCGTGCCACCAGTCGCTGATGTTGAAGGGTGGATTGGCCAGGATGAAGTCTGCGCGAAGATCAGGGTGCTGGTTGCGCGTGAAGGTGTCGCCCGGTTCGCGCCCCAGGTTGAAGTCGATGCCGCGAATTGCCAGGTTCATCGCAGCTAGACGCCAGGTGGTTGGGTTGGCTTCCTGCCCGTAGATCGAGACATCGCCAATCTTGCCGCCATGCGCTTCAATGAACTTCTCGCTCTGCACGAACATCCCGCCGGAACCGCAGCAAGGGTCATAGA
>CAIYGK010000023.1 GCA_903925725.1 uncultured beta proteobacterium
GCGGTAAAAAGCCTGCAGCCGAGCGATGTCGACGTTCTCGATGTCGGATTTGGCACCGATGGTGGACTTGCCATAGCCATGCCAGAGATAGGCGGTGTGCGCCATGCGTTGACTCAGCGCTGCAAACGGATTGTTCTCGCCCATTTCAAATTCGCTGCGCACCACCGTCATCTCGCTGTCGAGGTCCTTCTTTGCGATGAAGCTGTTGACCATCGCGTCGGCCTGCCAGCCCAGGTACCAGTCGAGTGACTCCTGATTTGATACAAAGGTGGCGAAGTAGTTGGTGCGGTCGGCTGTCGTGCTGCCGTTGAAGCTGAAGCCGCGCTTGCGGAAATCGTTTTTCGGATCAGGCGTGCCCGGTGTGCCCTTGAAGATCAAATGCTCCAGCAGATGCGCCATGCCGGTCTCGCCGTAACCCTCGTGGCGCGAGCCCACGAGATAGGTCAGGTTGACAGTGACACGCTCGTCTGCCACATCGGGTGCCAGCAACACCTTCAGCCCGTTTGCCAATCGGAACTCGGTGATGCCCTCCACCGTCTGGACCTTGCTCACGCCCGAAGGCAGGACCCCCACTTGCTGCGCCCACGCCGCCCCTGCGACCAGCAGCAAGGCCAGAAGGGCCGACACGACAACGCGACCCGGTGCGGCTGCACGATGCACATTGATACGCATGAATAACTCCTTGTCCCGTACGCTACACAACTGCCAATCTGGCGGTCACCATCTCAGCCAGTATCCGATTATTTCAATACACCTGAATGATCAAGGCCTGCGGCCAAGCCGGGCTCACCCGCTGCAATTCATTCTGGCCAATCCACCGTGCAGTATCCATCCCCCAAAAGGGTGAACGCAAGCCAACGCAAAATACTGCCATACTGCCGCACAACCAGATTTCAGGAAGCAAGCGTTCATGTTGAAGTTCACCTGCTGCGACGCAGTCCAGCAATTTTTCACCGGCGGCCAGGCGCAAATACTGCGCGGCATCACGCGCGGCTACGAGCGCGAATGCCTGCGTGTTGACGCAGCTGGCCATCTGGCCACAACGTTCCACCCGCAGGCGCTGGGCGCCAAACTGACGCACCCCTGGATCACCACCGACTACGCCGAATCGCTGCTCGAATTCATCACACCGCCGTCCAAAGACCCGCAGCAGCCGCTGCGCTTCCTGCGTGACATCCATCGTTTTGTGGCACCCCATCTGCAGGACGAAGTAATGTGGGCCAGCTCCATGCCTTGCGTGCTGGGTCCCGACAGCGCGATTGCGATTGCCGACTATGGCAGCTCCAACGCCGCACGCTTCAAGCATGTGTACCGCGAAGGTCTGAGCCTGCGCTACGGCCGCAAGATGCAAACCATCGCCGGCGCGCACTACAACTGGTCGCTGCCAGATGAATTCTGGGCGGTACTGAAAGACTGCTGCGCGGCCCAAAGCCAAGCGCAAGACTACGCCAGCGAGCGCTATTTCGGATTGATTCGCAATTTTTTGCGCTACGGCTGGCTGGTGCCCTATCTGTTTGGCGCCTCACCCGCCTTGTGTGAATCCTTTCTGCAAGGGCAGCCCTCCGATCTGCCTGAACTGGTTGCGGGCACGCGCTACGCGCCATACGCCACCAGCCTGCGCATGAGCGATCTGGGCTACCACAACCGGGCGCAGGCCAATCTGGTCGTGAGTGTCAATTCGATCTGTGAGTACACGCAGGCGCTGGAAGCGGCAATCCGAACGCCGGACCCGTTCTACACCGAAATCGGCGTGCACGAGGGCTCGCACTGGAAACAACTGAGCGCCAACCTGATGCAGACCGAGAGCGAGTTTTATGCTGCGATCCGGCCCAAACGAACCGGCGCCGAGCGCCCGGCCAAAGCGCTGCAAACGCGTGGCGTCGAATACGTTGAAATGCGCTTGTTCGACCTCAACCCCTTCGTTGATATCGGCATTACGCCGGAGCAGGGCCGCTTTGCTGACGTGCTGCTGCTGATGTGCCTGTTTCGTGACAGCCCGCCCATCACCAGCCGCGAACAGGCCGAGAACGACGAAAACAAGCGGCGCATCGTCAACCACGGCCGTCAGCCCGATCTGCGCTTGCTGGCGCACAACCGGGAACAACCGTTCCGGCCGCTGGCGCACGAACTGTTTGACGACATGCAACCCTTTGCCGAAATGCTGGACGCCGCTTACGGAGGCATTGCGTACGTCACGGCCATGCAGTTGCTGCGCCCGCGCATCGACCAGCCCGAGAGCACGCCATCAGCCCAGGTTCTGCAGGGCGTGCGCGCGCACGGCGGTTTTGCCAACTACACGCTGGCGCTTTCGCAACAACACCACGCAAACTTGCTGGCACAACCACTGGACGCCGTCGCACAGGCCAGATTCCAGGCCAGCGTGCAGACTTCGTTGCAGGACCAGCAACAGTTGGAGGCGCAGGACCAGGGCAGCTTCGACGATTACGTGGCGCGCTACTACGCCTGAAAACAACACTTGTGCGGGGTCGGCACAGAAAATTCCGGCGTCGTGCAAGCGTTTCCTGCGCTGGATCAAAGTGGCCACCGTGCGGGCCGTAAAGTTTTGTCAAGCAAGGGGGAAAGTGAAGCCTTCCCGTAAA
>CAIYGK010000024.1 GCA_903925725.1 uncultured beta proteobacterium
CAATGTCATAGACGGACCCCAATCGGTTGTCTGGGACGAGGCCGAAAACCGGCTGCATGCGCAAAAGGCGCTGATGGAGTTCCTGCTGCTCGGAAGACTCTAGTTCAAGGTTGCAGCGCCGGTGTCAAGTCACCCGCGTTGGCACGCACGCCTGGCAGCGTCGGCAGATCGAAACGCTTGCTGATGAACTTCAGAATCGAAGTGGTGTCATAAGACGTTGAGTCGACGAAACCGCGTTTCACATGTGGCCCGATCAGCAGCGCCGGAATGCGCGAGCCTGGTCCCCAACGGTCGCCCCAACCCTGGCCTTGGGGCGGCGGCACGTGGTCCCAATAGCCGCCGTTTTCGTCGTAGGTGACGATCACCAGCATGTCTTTCCACTGCGGGCTGGCACGCAATTTTTCGAGTAATCCTGCGATGTGCGCGTCACCCGACATGATGTCGGTGTACGAGGGATGCTGACTGTCCACACCCGCTGGCTTGTAGAACGTCACCGCTGGCAGGCTCCCGGCGGCAATATCGGCCATCAGGTCAGAGCCATCCTTCAAGTGCCGCGCGCGCTCCGGCTTGCCAGGAGCAAAGTTGGCAAAATAGTTGAAGGGCTGATGATGCGGCTGAAAGTTGGGTGAACCATCGGCGCGGTGATAAATCACCTGACGTTTGGCATCGGGTGCCTGCATGCCGTCAGCCAGAGCAGCGTTCCAGCCGCCAGCGTACCAGGCCCAGGAGACACCCTTGGCAGACAACAGATCGCCAATCGTGACGGCCGTCTGTACCGGCACCGGTTGACCCATGTCGAAGTCCCCGATCTTGAAGCCTTTCGGGTTGGCATGCGTGCGCGGACCGTCAGCGGCCGGTGGAATTCCACTGGGTTGGTAGGATGGCTGAGAAGTATTCACAGACCAGCCATCCGCAGTCACACGGCCCCCGAGACCATCGCTAAACACCTGAACGGCTCCCACGTTGGCCGAAGGTGAGCCGGGGCGCTTCTCCAGCTTGCCGTCGGCGCCCAGGCGCACCCGCATACTCTGCGGAGCATCAGCATGCACCGGCGTGCAGGCACAGATCAGCCATTGATGATTCAGGTAGGAGCCACCAAAAGCTGCCTGGAAGAAGTTGTCGGCCAGCGTGTAGTCGCGTGCCCACTGCCACAGCTTGAACTTGCTGCCGTCGTAGTAACCCATGGTCCAGCCGCCGACATTGGACATGGCCGCAAAGCGGTTGTTCTGGCCGCCATTGATCTGTTCAATGTGATAGAAATAGTCGTGAATCGGACTGGGAACGATGACAGTGGGCGGCCGGTTGACCGGCGCCGCGTCTATCCGAAAAGGTCCATTGGGCAAACGCGGGTAGCGGGCGTCGGGCTTGCCATCCCGGCCAAACACCAGCAGTTCTGTCAGTGGCTTGCCGTCGTGGTCCAACTGCGTCTTCTGCTCCGTCGTGGCCTGGCTGACCCCGTTGGTGCCGGGAAACATTCCATACAGATTGTCAAAACTGTGGTTCTCGGCATAGATCACTACCACCGTACCAATGCGCCGCATGGCCGCGCTGTTGGCGCTGGCAGACTGGCCGCTGGCGCTGGCGCTGACCAGCGCAGCAAGCAAGGCCGCCAGAACGACTCTGGCGCCGTGGTTATTCAATTGCACATTCATGTCAGTCAGGCCCCCGGTAAAGCCATGGCACATCAAGCAGGCGCTCCCCCAGAAGCTTCATGGCAATATCGCGACCCCATCGGATCAAGCCGGTCGCGTGAAAAATTTCCCCATTGCGAATGGCGCGCGCCTGCACGCGGGCGTTGCGCTGCCAACGGGCGTTGGCGTAGCGCATCAAGGCGTCTGACACGGGCAGACTGTCTTCCTGCAACACGCGCGCCAGCATCTGAGCATCCTCGATCGCCATGCCGGCACCTTGCGCCAGATAGGGCAACATCGGATGTGCCGCGTCACCCAGAAGGGCGACGCGGCCTTTGGCAAATTCGTCAGGCCCACGCGCGGGTGGTCGAATGCTCAAACCCCATAGCCGCCAGTGCTCAATGGCATGAATCAGTTCGCGCAACGGGCCACAGGTCTGTGCCATGCTGCGACGCAACTTGACGACGTTGGCAGTGTGATCCCAATACTCGATATCGCCAACCATGTGGCCCTTCACGACAGCCACAATATTGAGCCAGTCACCGCCGCGCACCGGGTACTGCACCACATGCAATTGCGGACCGAGCCAGACTGTTATCTGTTGCGACCTCAGGGATACCGGCAGCACCTTCTGTGGCACCAGTGCCCGATAAGCCAGGTGCCCGGTCGAAACCGGTACACCGTCGTCAAGCAACTGCTGGCGGACCCGACTCCACAAGCCATCAGCGCCGATCAACAAATCGGAGCGTACCCGATGACCGTTCGCCGTTTGCAGCGTCACTGAACTGGCATCCTGCTGGAATGCCACAAGCTCGCTGTCGAGGTTCAGTTGAACGTCGCTGTTGCCCGTCAAAGTGGCCCGCAGCAGGCTGTGCAGATCGGCACGGTGTATGGTGGCATAAGGTGCGCCATAACGTTGCACGGCGGTGGCACCCAGACGCAGCGCTCCCAACTCACTACCTGAATGGGCGCCACGAACCTGCAATCGTTCGGGGAAGGCAGCGACCCTCGACAATGCCTCCTTCAAGCCCCAACCCTCGAGTACGCGCACAACGTTCGGACCCATCTGGATACCGGCGCCGACCTCCGTGAATTCCTGGGAGCATTCGAACAGTTCGATCAGTGTTCCGGCTCGCGAACAAGCCAGCGCTGCCGCCATGCCGCCAATCCCGCCGCCAACAATTGAAACCCGTTTAGTCATCGCTGTCAAAGTGCCTTCCCAAGGCGTTCTATCCCCTCTTCAATCTTCTCTCGCCCGGCGGTAGCAAAACTCAGGCGAAG
>CAIYGK010000025.1 GCA_903925725.1 uncultured beta proteobacterium
GGCGTGGCAACGCGAGCCGCAGCGGCCCAATCCAGCGCACTCGCCAGGCGTGATAGGTGAGCGGAAACAATCCCGGCTTCAGGACGATAGGGAATGGGTAGATGCACGGCAATCTCCAACATATTTCACAATACTGGCGATCATCTTGCTTTGATTGGTGAATTTTTCACCAAATTTCATCCACTTACTGGTTTTTTATTCTTTTGCCAGCTTTGCGCCGGTGCGCCATCCGGGGTCGATTTGTGAGATCAGCACTCCGAGCACGATCAGCGCTCCACCTACCAGTGCGCGGCCTTGCAGGACTTCACCAATCCACCAGACGGCGGCCAGCGCAGCAAAGACCGGCTCCAGACCATAGACGATGGCCGCTTCGACAGCACGCACACGGTGCTGCCCCCAGGCCTGCAGCCAGACCATCACGGCACTGGCAAGCAGCCCCAGATAGATCAGGGAAGCGCTGTGACCTTGTGCGCGAGTCAACAAACTGCCCAGCGAGGCTGGCTCCAGCAGCATGAATCCAAGCGCGGAAAGCGCCAGCATGGTGAGCGACTGCATCACTGCCAGTCGCTCCGGGCGCGGCCGGTTTGCGGCCTTGGCGCTGAACTCAAACAGCAACACGTAGACCGCATAAACAAAAGCACTCACCAGGGTCAGGGTGTCGCCGCTGGACCAGGGCGTCTGCTCATAAAACATGCCACCGAGGCCCAGCACCGCCAGCGCGGCGCCGAGCAGCACCGGCCAGCCCATGCGCTGACCCAGCAGATAGGCCAGCATGGGCACAATGAGCACGTTCAAACCGGTGACGAAGGCATTGCGGTTGCTGCTGGTCAGGGCCAGCCCTGCCACTTGCAGGAAGAATGCGCAGAAGAGCACGCTGCCGATGCCAGCACCCCAGCGCAGTTCGGACCACTTCAGTCCCCGCAGCAAGGGCAACAGGACCAGACTCGATATCAGGTAGCGCAGCAGAATGATCTCCAGCGCCCCCAGATCCGAACTGATCTGCTTCATGGCCGGGAAGGTGGTACCCCAGACCACTGTCACCAGCAGCAGGGCAAACAGCCCCTGACGATGTGAGCCCGAAGCGACCATGGGTTGAGTTGAAGTAGTACTTGGCTCAGTGACTGACCTGCCCGAGAAAAGCGCGAACGCGCTCGCTCTGCTGGGTATCAAAAAAGACTTCGGGCGGCGCATCCTGTGCCACCTGACCCTGGTCCAGAAACAGGATCCGGTCCGCCACTTCGCGGGCAAAGCCCATTTCGTGGGTGACGATGATCATGGTCATGCCCGACTGCGCCAGCTTCTTGATGACATCAAGCACTTCCTTGACCATTTCGGGATCCAGCGCTGACGTGGGCTCGTCAAAAAGCATCACTTTCGGGTTCATCGCCAGTGCCCGCGCAATCGCCACCCGCTGCTGCTGGCCGCCCGATAGCGCAAACGGATACTTGTGCGCGTGCTCTTCCATGCCAACACGCTTGAGCAACTCCATGCTGCGCTCGTTGGCATCAGCTCGCAGCGTCTTGCGCACGCGCCGGGGCGCCAGCGACACGTTGTCGAGCACAGTCAGGTGCGGAAACAGGTTGAACTGCTGAAACACCATACCAAGCTCGCGGCGCAGCGCGTCCAGATGTTTGAGCTCGTCATCCACTTCAATGCCATCGACCACGATGCGCCCGGAGTCATGACGTTCCAGCCGGTTGAGCATGCGCAGCAAGGTGCTCTTGCCAGAACCCGATGCACCCAGAATCGCGCTCACTTGACCGGTATTGAACCAGGTGCTGACGTCGCGCAGAACGTGGTGTGGTCCGAAAAACTTGTTGACCGTGTCCAGCGTGATCAGATGCGTGTCCGTGGATGTGCTCATGGCTGCCGACCCTCCACGTCATAACGCCGCTCAACCGCACCCGAGATCTGTGTCATCACCGTTGTCAGCACAAGATAGACCAGCGCCGTGGTGATGAGGGTCGGCAAAGGCTGAAACGTGGCGGCCTGAATCCGGTTGCCAACGTTGGTCAGCTCGACCACGCCAATCGCGTAGGCCAACGACGAGTCCTTCAGCAGTGCCACCGTGTTGTTTACCAGCGGTGGCAAGGCCACCTTGAAGGCCTGCGGAAAAGTCACGTCGATAAAGGTGTACCAACTCGACATGCCCAGCGAGCGTGCCGCCTCGATCTGCCCTTTGGGCACGGCCAGCAAGCCGCTTCGGAGCGCCTCGGCGTTGTAAGCGCCAGCGTTAAACGCCAACGCAACACAGGCCGAGGTGAAATCGTCCAGTCTGAGCGCCGGCACCAGCGTTGGCAGGGCCAAGAACACGAACAGTATCTGCACCAGCAGGGGCGTTCCACGCATGACCCAGATGTAGAGCGACGCCACCCAGCGCAGCAGTGTGATGCCGGAAGTCCGCCCGAGCGCCGCCAAAATACCAATCACAATTCCCGACAAGCCAGCCACTACCGTGAGCTCCACGGTAACCCGGGTGCCTTCGGCAAAGTACTGGGCGTTATTGCCAATTGGCTCGGGCGCCAGCGCCAGCGGAATGGCCATCAGCCAGAGCATCAGCACCAGTACCGCGCTGGCCAGCGCGATGGTGGCGCTGGAGCGTTGCTCGCGACTCCAGCGCTGCGGCCATCCGGGTAGGACGATCTTCATGTTGATGAGGCTGGCGAACCAGGGACTTAGCGGCAGCGCACGTCTTCGTTGAAGTATTTCTTCGACAGGGCGGCGTAGCTGCCGTCGGCCATGACCTCGGCCAGCGCCTTGTTATAGCCCTGCACCAGCGAACTGTTGCCCTTGGCAACGGCCGCCGCGATGGGTTCGACAAAAACAAAGTCGCCGAGCTTCATGCCAGCGTTGGGGTTGGAAGAAATGGCCATCGCAGCCACAAATTTGTCGGTTACCCAGGCATCAACACGCTTGGTCAGCAAAGCACTACGGGCATCCGTGTCCTGCGGAAAATTCTTCACTTCCTTCACGCCGCTGAGCTTCTTGACACTGTCCAGATAAGTGGTTCCAGTCTGCACCGAGACCGTCTTGCCGGTCAGATCCGCAACGCGGCGAATGGCCGGATCCAGCGACACAATGGCGCCACCGGAACAATAGTGCGGATCGGCGAAGGTAACGGCCTTGGCGCGTTCCTCGGTGATGCCGTGCGAGGCAATCACCAGATCCCAGCGGTTCTGGCGCAAACCAGCCAGCAGCGCATCAAAACCCAGCGCCTTCCATTCGATCGTCACGCCCATTTTTTTGGCTACAAGTTCGGCCAGTTCGATCTCGAAGCCGCTGAGCTTGGACCCCTGAAAGAAGTTGAAGGGTGCAAACTGCCCTTCGGTGGCCACATTGATCTTGCCGCCTTTCTTGACCTCGTCCAGGCTTCGGGCCTGGATCATGACGGCACTGGCCAGCATCAGGCCGAACGCAGCCCATTTCATGATTCGCTTCATCGCAATCTCCTGTCAATGGTTAATTGTCTTACTGGCCGTTGAGGTCGGCTTTTCGCATCAGTGTGCTTTTTCCAAAGAGACTCTCGATCAGATCAAC
>CAIYGK010000026.1 GCA_903925725.1 uncultured beta proteobacterium
GGGTCTCGGCGGCCACGCGGGATTTGGGGTCCTGCGTGAAGATGGCATCCAGAATGGCATCCGAGATCTGATCGGCCACCTTGTCCGGGTGCCCTTCAGAGACAGACTCGGAAGTAAAGAGAAAATCGTTCGCCAAGGTACTAGCTCCCAAAAAAAGTTAACAACAATTTCGCGTTGCTTTGGCTTGGAGGCTTTTAGCGAACGCTTTAGCAGAATTGTCAAATCTGACAAGGCACAATGGCAGTTTGCAGCAAACCGGCCCTTGTGTGTCGCCCTGCAAGTAGTTCCATAACTCAGCGACGATCAGATTTTATCCGAGTGATGGTCAGTCTCTTTAAATTTTTCTCGTTTATGCCTCTGGTGCTGCTACACGCCATCGGTTGGGCTGCTGGCTGGCTGGTGTTTTTCGCATCTGCCGTCTACCGTCAGCGCTTTTTGGCCAACGCGCGACAAGCTGGAATCGGTTGGCGGTACTGGCTGGGTGCTGTTGGCGAGGCTGGCAAACTGGTGGCTGAGCTTCCCCGCCTTTGGTTTGGCCAGCCTGTGAGCGTCCAGTGGGAAGGTGCGCAGCACGTGGATGCAGCACTGGCACGGGGTCGAGGTGTGGTGTTTCTGACACCGCATCTGGGATGCTTCGAAATCACGGCACAAGCCTATGCGCAACGTTATGGGCAGACGCAATATCCGGTCACGGTTCTATTTCGTCCACCGCGTCAGCTCTGGTTGCGCTGCGTGGTTACAAATGCCCGCAACCGCCCCGGCTTGCAGACGGCTCCAACGACGCTGGCTGGCGTCAAACAGATGATCAAGGCTTTGAAGCGGGGCGAGTGTGTCGGATTATTGCCCGACCAGGTGCCGCCCAAGGGCTTGGGTGTGTGGGTTCCTTTCTTTGGAGGCGATGCCTACACCATGACTTTGTCGGCACGTCTGGCGCAACAGACAGGTGCTGCCATCGTGCTGGCCTGGGGCGAGCGACTGTCCTGGGGCCGCGGTTACCAGGTTCATTTTGAGCCACTGTCGGCGACCTTGCCCGCCGATGGGACGCAGGCGGCGGCACTGCTCAATAGGGAAATGGAAAGGCTGATCCGGCTCTGTCCGCAGCAGTACCTGTGGGGCTACGCGCGCTACAAGCAACCGCGTCAGGATCTCTGATGGCGAGCCGCCTTTGGAGTTGGTTTGGCATCGGCGTGATGCACCTCCTGGCGGTGCTGCCCTTGTCCTGGGTAAGGGCGTTGGGGTGTTTGCTGGGTGCGCTGCTCTATGTGCTTGTAAAGGCCCGACGCCGCGTGGCAACGACCAACCTGCGTCTGTGTTTTCCGCATTGGTCGGCGCAGCGGATTCGCGCTGTGACGTTCTGGACTTTTGTTCATTTTGCCCAGTCCTGGCTGGACCGGGGCTGGCTCTGGCATGGCACGACGCAGCGGGTCAGGCAGCGCCTGAGTTTGTCCGGCTCCATTCCGGAATTGCAGGGCGAAGAGCCAACCGTGATCTTTGCGCCGCATTTTGTGGGCCTGGATGCAGGCTGGACCGCACTGACTGAACAATTGCCGAGGCATTTCACCACGATCTATACGGATCAATCGGACAAGGTGCTTGACGCGTGGATTTTGGCCGGGCGCCAGCGCTTTGGCGCGTCGCGGCTTTTTGGGCGTGTCGAGGGTGTCAAGACGATAGTGGCAGCGCTGCGTGCGGGTGACCCACTCTATTTGCTCCCGGACATGAACTTTGGCCCGGAAGAGTCGGTCTGGGTGCCATTTTTTGGTGTGTCTGCGGCGACGGTGCCGTCACTGTCACGTTTTGCCAAACTGGGCAGGGCCAAGGTGGTTCCGGTGTTGACACGGATGACACGCCAAGGCTACGACGTGCAGATTCTGCCGGCCTGGACCGACTTCCCGTCTGTTGATCCGGTGGCCGACACGGCACTCATGAATCTGCGTCTGCAGACTTTCATCGAGACCATGCCCGACCAATACTTTTGGGTTCACAAGCGCTTCAAGGACCGGCCACCGGGCGAAGCTGGTGTGTACTAGAAAAGGTTCTTGAATCAGCGCAAGAAGGAAGCGATCAACTCGGCCACTTGTTGTGGCTGCTCGTGCACGATCCAGTGTGATGCATCCGGTACGGTGCGAAGGGTCAGGTCGTCGATGTAGTCAGCCAGGCCTTCGAGCAAGGCGGGTGGCAGCGCAATATCGTCGAGCGCCCAGATCACCAGAGTTGGCAGGCTGATGGTGAGCATGTCGCGCGGCAGTTCAATGGCAGCGGCAGCTGGGTCTTCAGGGCGCGCCGGGCGCAGTGGCGAGACCCGGTAAAGGTTGCAGCCACCGCGCAAGCCGGCACTCCAGACTTCACGATACTGTGACTTAACTTCTTCCGTAAGCCATAGCGGAGTTTGACGCGCCGAGTTTCCGGCTGACAGAAATTCCCAAAGTCGCCGAAAGTCGTCCTGCGCCAGCAGCTGTTCGGCGTCGCCCCGGATCAGAAAATTCATGTAGGCGCTGGCGGCCTGCTGCGCCGGGCTGGCCTTCAGCTCGCGCAGGAAAGTGCCGGGGTGCGGTGCATTGATGATCGCCAGTTGCCGCATCAGCTGAGGCAACTGATTGGCCAGATTCCAGGCCACGGCACCACCCCAATCATGGGCCACCAGAGCAGCAAGCTGGCCGCCGCGGGCTTCGGTTTCGATCGCAATCAGTTCGACAATGTCCTGCACCAGATGTTTGGGACGGTAGGCGCTCACATCAGGTGGCGAGCTGGAGTGCTCAAAGCCGCGCAGGTTCGGAGCGATACAGCGGTAACCACCGTTTTCAGGACGGGAGAAATAGTCCAGTTGAAAATCCCAGACAAAAGCCGCTTCCGGAAAACCGTGCAGGAACAGCAGCACCGGCCGTCCCTTGTCACCGCTGGCGCGGCAGCTCAAGGTGATGCCGTGCGGCAGCTCACGTGAAAACTTTTCGATCATGACGCGGACAAAGAGGGAGTCGGATGGGCCCACTGCCACAACAGGAGGGAGACTTCCTCAATACCCTGGCGTTTGGTCGCAGAAAACAGTCGCACTTCACCACCGCCAGCTTGCAGTTTCATGATCGACAGCGCCTTGGTCTGCTCGACTCTTGTGAGCTTGTCAGCTTTGGTCAGTATCACCAGGAACTTCAGGCCTTCCTCCACTCTGGGGCGGATGATGTCGAGCAGGATTTCATCGAGTTCGGTCAGCCCGTGGCGCGGGTCACACATCAGGACGATACCCTTCAGGTTTTCTCGCGTGACAAGATAGTTAGCCATCACCTGCTGCCAGCGGATCTTGTCCTGTCGCGGTACTGCAGCGTAACCATAGCCTGGCAGGTCGGTCAGCACCGCGTCGGTCAAGCCCTGCTTGCCCAGCGCGAACAGATTGATGTGCTGTGTGCGACCCGGCTTCTTGGAAGCAAATGCCAGCTGCTTTTGTTGTGTCAGCGTATTGATGCAAGTTGATTTGCCGGCGTTGGAGCGGCCAACAAAAGCAAACTCAGGAACATCCAGCGCCGGCAGAAAGTGCAACTCAGGTGCGGTGGTGAGAAATCTGGCCGTGTGCAACCAGCCTGAAGCAAGGCTGGCCGTCGAAGGGTTTGAGTTGTTGGTCATTGTGCGTGAAGGGGGTATCCCCGCGTCGCATTGTAGAATCAGCCAGTTTCGCTCACCTGATACGCTCCTGTCCTATGAAGTTGTTCGCCCACCTCCTGATCGCTGCCTGCCTGGCAGTTCCCGCTTACTCGGCCTTCGCGCAGGAGGCCAAGCCTGCTGCTGCGCCCGCCTCAGCTGCTACGGTAGCTGCCACCAGCGACAAGCCTGATCTGGCCAAGGGTGAGGCCCGCTTTGCCACTGTCTGTGCCGCCTGTCACGCGCCCGACGGCAACTCGCTTATTCCGGTCAACCCCAAACTGGCCCAGCAGCATCCGCAGTATTTGCTCAAGCAACTGCAGGAATTCAAAGCCGGTAAGCGTGCCAACCCGATCATGCTGGGAATGGCGTCCACTCTGTCGGACGCCGATATGAAAGATGTTGCCTACTGGGTCAGCTCGAAAAGGGCCACTCCCGGTGTTGCCAAGGACAAGGAACTGGTGATGCTGGGCGAACGTATCTACCGCGGCGGTATTGCCGACCGCCAGGTTCCTGCTTGTGCAGGTTGCCACAGCCCGAATGGAGCCGGCATTCCGGCCCAGTTCCCGCGCTTGAGTGGTCAACACGCAGAATATGCGGTGGCGCAATTGACTGCGTTTCGTGATGGTGTGCGTAGCAACAGCCTTCAGATGACCCAGGTGGCCGCCAAGCTGAACGACCGCGAAATAAGGGCGCTTGCCGACTACGTGGCTGGTCTGCGCTAAGCGCCAGCATTGATCACCTCGTCAACACGACGAGGTACGTCCCTGATAGCAAAGTGGGTAAACGGTTCGGATAAGAATCGAGCCTGTCCGTTGACTCCTCTTGCAGCGCGGACTTCAGCATGCCCATGAACTCCAGCCGGGATGGCTTTTACCACCCAATCCCCAGCGAAATCACGTCCAGACCCGTTTATGAAGGGCGGCGTGACCTGATCAAACTGATGGCCGCCGGCGCGGCAGGTGCAGCGCTGGCTTCGTGGGCGTCGCGTGATGCTCTGGCGCAAGTTGTTGGCGCTCGCCCCGGCAAATTGACTGCGTTGCCGGGCGTCAAATCGGGCCTCGCAGGTGCCGTCACGATGGAAAAATTGACCGATTACCAGGACGCCAGCAGCTACAACAATTTCTATGAGTTTGGTACCGACAAGGCAGATCCCGTATCCAGCGCCCAGCGCCTTCAGACAAACCCGTGGTCGGTTGAGGTTGAGGGCCTGGTCAGGAAGCCGGCCCGTTATAGCCTGGAAGATCTGCTCAAGCTGAGTACCCAGGAAGAACGGATTTACCGCCTGCGCTGTGTGGAGGGGTGGTCCATGGTGATTCCCTGGATTGGCTATTCGCTGAGCGAACTGATCAAGCGCGTGGAGCCGCTGGGTAGTGCGAAATTCGTCGAATTTGTGACGCTGGCCGATCCCAAGACCATGCCTTTTGTCGGCTCGCGTGTGCTGGACTGGCCCTACGCCGAAGGCCTTCGCATGGACGAGGCGATGCATCCCTTGACCTTGCTCGGATTTGGCATGTACGGTGAAGTCCTGCCCAAGCAGAACGGCGCACCCGTGCGCCTGATCGTGCCATGGAAGTATGGCTTCAAGAGTGCCAAGAGTCTTGTGAAGATCCGCTTTACCGAGAAGCAACCCGGCACGGCCTGGAACAAGGCGGCGTCCAACGAATACGGGTTTTATTCCAACGTCAACCCCAATGTCGATCACCCGCGTTGGAGCCAGGCGAGCGAACGGCGCATTGGTGAAGACGGTTTGTTGAGCCGCAAGCGCAAGACGCTGATGTTCAACGGCTATGAGGCGCAGGTCGGGCAGTTGTACGCCGGTATGGACTTGAAGAAGAACTATTGAAGTTGCCGTTCTTCAAGACCTTGCTGCTGCACCGCTTTGCCAAAACATTCGTTTTTGGTCTGGCGCTGCTGCCGTGCTGCTGGCTGCTGTTTGCGGCACTGACCAACCGGCTGGGTGCCAATCCGGCAGAGTTCCTGCTTCGGTCCTTGGGCGACTGGACTTTGCGCTTGCTTTGTCTGGTACTCGCTGTCACGCCTTTGCGTGTCATCAGTGGCACACCGGCGCTGGCGCGCTTTCGACGCATGCTGGGCCTGTTTGTCTATTTCTACGCCGCGCTGCATATGCTGAGCTACAGCTGGTTTGATATGGGTCTCGAACTCGACGACATCGCCAAGGATATTGCCAAGCGTCCCTTCATACTGATTGGATTTTCAGGCTTTGTGCTGTTGACAGCGCTGGCATTGACGTCCTTCAACCGGGCCATCAAGCTGTTGGGTGCCAAGCGCTGGCAGCGACTGCACCGTTTGGTTTACGTGGTGGCGGGACTGGCCATCCTGCATTTCTTCTGGATGCGCTCCGGCAAGAACAACTTTGCCGAGGTGTATGTCTACGCCGCTATTCTGGGTTCACTGCTCTTGTGGCGCTGGTGGTATCGAGTGAAGACGCAGCCGACCTAACCGACGCAGGCCAGTGCAGTGAGTCCACGAACATCGGGCGCATCGCCCACTTTCCAGCAAGCCTGAATCAGAGCACTGCTTCTCTCCAGACCCAGCACCTGATCGGTCAGGCCATGAAATTTAGCTTCCAGCATGGCATCGGTCATCGGCTTTTGCAGTGAGCCGATGGCGTGCTCGACAAACACGTGCACTCGCCGGCCATCGTGCAGGAGCGCGGTCACGTCGGCGCTGGCCTCCCCAATCGAATCGTCCACGGTGGCGACGACCTTGCGGCGCAGCGTCAGCATGTCCGGGCGATTCACGATGGCGTCGGAAAACTCTTCTTCGCCGGCACGACCAAAAGTCAGTCCAGCGGCACAGCCGTGATAGACGCTGAACTTGGCCTGTAGTCCATCCTGGGGCTCCTTCTTTCCTGTGAGTTCCAGTACCAGGGAGTGCACCCGCAGCTCGATGCTGTCTACTTCTTCTGGCTTCACACCCTGAGCTCGCAGTTGGGCGCAGGCGTCAATGCTGGGATGAATCACGATGCCGCAGGCAAACGGTTTGTAGCTGTTGAACGAAATCTCGAAACGCTGACCCAGTTCCTGGGTGATCTCGTTCCAGTCGTTCTTGGTCGAGACGGTTTGCATCATGCCTCGCGCTGCTTCCAGAGCCCTGTGGCTGGCAGTGAAGCCCTGGCTTGCCAGAAGCGCAGACATCAGGCCAGCGCGTGCCGCCGCTCCCGGATGAAAGGGCTTCGTCATGGTGCCAAATTGCTCGCGCATGCCTACGGGTTGCGAGGCCGCGACGCCCAAGGCCATGGCACTTTTCTGCACGTCGAGTTTGAGCAGGCGCGCGCAGGCTGCGGCGGCGCCCAGGGTGCCGGTGGAACCGGTGATATGCCAGCCGCGGTCGTAGTGGTCGGGGTACATCGCGTTGCCAACACGGCAGGACACGTCGATGCCCAGCACCAGTGCGTCAATCAGCTCACGTCCGCTGGCGTTGTTGCTTTCGGCCAGAGCCAGCAAGGCAGAGGCAACCGGTCCGGCCGGGTGAATGATGGTCTTGAGATGGGTATCGTCAAAGTCAAAGGTGTGTGAACTGATGCCATTGACCAGCGCGGCGCTCGCCATGTCAACTTTTTCTGAGCGTCCCAGCACACTGGCCTGTGCAGCCGGTTGTAACAAAGTGACGGCGGCCAGCGCTGCCGTGGCCGCGTCGTGTCGCGCCGCGCCGACGGCGCAGCCCATCCAGTTCATCAATGTTCGATGTGCCTCGTGGTCAACTGCGGCAGTCCAGCCGCCTGCCAGGTAGCCAGGATGGGTCGCGACAAACTGCGCCAACAGTTGCGTAATGGGGGGGGGGTTGAGGTCGGCGCCGACCTGGGTGTTGCGGGCCATGCTTTTGTTCTTGAAAATGAGGGGTGACTGTTGGGCGCGTCAGTTGTCGAGTTGAATGTTGCGGGCCTTGGCGAGTTGTGTCCAGCGTTCGATATCGGTCTTGATAAAGGCGGCAAATTGCTCTGGCGACATCACTTGGGTTTCAATTGCCTCGACTGAGAGCTTTTCGCGCAGCTCCGGCGAGCGCAGAACCAGTGCCAGTGTTTCATTGAGCTGGCGCACGATGGGAGTGGGAATGCCGGCGGGACCGACGACACCATACCACTGCTGTGCATCAAAACCCTTGAAGCCAGATTCGTCGAGGGTCGGAAGATCCTTGAACTGCGGATGGCGCTGCAAACCCGTCACGGCCAGCGGACGTACGCGGCCGCTGCGGATATGAGGAATCGCCGCCGCGAGTCCGGGGAACATGGCCTGCGTCTGCCCACCTATCAGGTCGGTAAAGGCGGGAGAGATACCGCGATAGGGAATGTGGACCATGAA
>CAIYGK010000027.1 GCA_903925725.1 uncultured beta proteobacterium
CACGCGCGAGCCCAATGCGGATGCACTCAAACGTCAGGCCATCGTTGACGGCATGCGACCGCTGCGTCTGGCCGGTGCGCAGCGCGTGGCCGAAGGTCTGACGGTGCTCGATGAAATTTTATCGGCGACACCACCATTGAGTTGAGATGGGTCGCATGCGCGACATTGGTGAAAACCTCAGTTCCGCAACTGGGAATTAGCGTGCACAATGATGCGTCTAAATTTGCAGGAGTGCGTGAATGAATATCAAGAGTCAAAAAGACTTTTTCTCGGGTCTCATGTTCATGGCGGTGGGCATCTCCTTTGCCTGGGGCGCCACGACTTACACCGTGGGTACCGGCGCTCGCATGGGACCAGGTTACTTTCCCTTGCTATTGGGCATCCTGATGGCGATATTGGGCGGTGTTGTCACCTTCAAGTCGCTGGTGGTCGAGACCGAGGACGGCGACAAGATCGGCAGCTGGGCCTGGAAGCCCCTGTTCTTCATCATCGCTGCGAACCTGGTTTTTGGCGTCTGCCTGGGTGGTCTGCCCAGCATCAAATTACCGGCCATGGGCCTGATAGCGGGGATCTACGCCCTGACCTTCATCTCCAGCATGGCCGGTGAAGAATTCAAGTTCAAGGAAGTCCTGGTGCTGTCCACGGTGCTCGCGCTGATGAGTTACCTGGCCTTTGTCCTGGTGCTCAAGCTGCAGTTTCCGGTCTGGCCGGCCTTCATCACAGGTTAGAAAGAGAACAACAATGGATCTGATCGCAAACCTCTCGCTCGGTTTTGGTGTGGCCTTCACGCCCATCAACCTGCTGTACGCCTTCATTGGCTGCTTCCTGGGCACCGTCATCGGCGTGCTGCCCGGCATCGGCCCGGTGGCCACCATCGCCATGCTGCTGCCCGCGACCTACGCGCTGCCGCCGGTGTCGGCCCTGATCATGCTGGCGGGCATCTATTACGGCGCGCAGTACGGCGGCTCCACCACCGCCATCCTGGTCAATCTGCCGGGTGAAACCTCGTCGGTTGTGACCGTCATTGACGGCTACCAGATGGCCAGGCAGGGACGTGCCGGCCCGGCACTGGCAGCGGCTGGACTGGGTTCCTTCTTTGCCGGTTGCGTCGGCACCCTGGTGCTGGCAGCCTTTGCTGTGCCGCTAACCGAAGTCGCCTTCAAGTTTGGCCCGGCCGAATACTTCTCTCTCATGGTGCTGGGTCTGGTCGGTGCTGTGGTGCTGGCATCGGGCTCGCTGATCAAGGCCGTCGGCATGATCCTGTTGGGTCTGTTGATGGGTCTGGTTGGCACCGACGTCAACTCAGGCGTGGCGCGCTTCAGCTTTGATGTGCCCGAACTCACCGACGGCATCGGCTTCATCGTGATCGCCATGGGTGTGTTCGGCTACGGCGAAATCATCATGAACCTGGGCAAGCACGAAAGCGAGCGCGAAGTGTTCACGGCCAACGTCACAGGTCTTTGGCCCACCAAGGAAGATTTCAAGCGCATGATTCCGGCCGTGCTGCGTGGCACGGCCCTGGGCTGCGTGCTGGGTATTTTGCCCGGCGGTGGCGCCGTGATGGCGGCTTTTGGCGCTTACACGATCGAGAAGAAGACCAAGCTGCAGCCCGGTGAAGTAC
>CAIYGK010000028.1 GCA_903925725.1 uncultured beta proteobacterium
AAACACCAGCAGCAGCGCCAGAGTGAACTGTCTACGCAAACTCATCTTGTTCCCCGTGCTACTTTCTCTTTTGTCGCGCTGGTGATGGCAACTCAAGCGCTATCCATCCCATTGCGAGGATGACGGTGATCGTCAGCGCATTCGCAGGTATTTGCAGATTGAAGTCAACCAGGCTGTGAACCGCCAGCGCGACGATGCTCATCGCTACGCCAAACGCCATGCCCCAGGGCAGCGATGATTTGCGCCTTTTCATGACCTTGACGACGGTCCACAGCGTTGATGCCACCAGCAGCCCCAGAATACCCAGTCCGAACAGACCAAAATCGGCGGCAATTTCGACAAAATCATTGTGTGTGTGGTCCACGTACGCGTAGCCGTATTGCGGCGTGCGATAGCTCAGGAAGGTGTTGTAGAAACTGCCGCCTCCGGTACCCACCAGAGGGTAGTCCCGAATGATTGCCAGTGCAGTACGCGCCGCTTCGGACCGGGCCTCAAGTGACTCCTGCAGACCGTTGTCGCTGGTCATGATTTCTGTACCCTGGATGCGGTCCACGACTTTCTCGACGCCAACCCAGGTACCAACCACAAACACATCAATCACAACCAGACTGGCAATCAGAATCATGGTCTGGGGTGCGTTCTTGCGGGCCAGCGCCATGGCCACGGCCCCGACGATCAGCATGGCCGCAAAGAAGGCGCCATTACCCATTCGGGAGCGCGTCAGCACGAGGCCGATCACCATCACGATCAGCAACATGCGCAAGCGCATCTTGGGACTCAAAATGAATTCAATGCTTGCGGCGACTCTTACCTTCCAATTGGCGTAGCGTACTGGCGCATTGCCCAGGCGCGCCAGCATCAGGCCAATGCCGACAGAAAGTGTCATGCACAGGTAGCCGGCAAGATGATTGCGATTGACGAAAGAGCCGATCGCGTCGTGATGCGAAATATTGACGTAGAAAATGCGATATTCCGCTTTCAGTGAAAGCAGGACGGCAGCCAGCGCTGCCTGCATCACGCCGCTCCATACCAGCACCTGCGCCAGGCGGTCAAGCCGCTCGGCGCTGCGAACCGTGAGCAGCGCAATGCCAAAGGCACTCAGGTAAACATAGGACAGCGAAGCCATGTAGCGCGACTGATAGATGTCGAGCGACAGCGTCATCCACGCCGCAGCAGCCTGTGCCGCAGCGGCGTTCGGTGACAGGGCCGCAACCCAGGCCGCTGGCAGCGGCGCAGTTTGCAGCCAGGCCAGAGCGACCATGGCCGAGAGCAGGCCCAGTGGCCAGCGGTACCGAAGCAGGCGATGCCAGGCGCTCTGGCCGCTGCGCCGCCAGACCCAAATAGTGCCCACGAGCAGCACGACCGCCATGAGAAGCAACAAACCGGCAGCCCAATACCGATTGCTCGCCAAAGGCAGTGGCGCCCACACCATGAGCGCCAACAGTCCAAAAAAAATCCAGCCGTCCTGAACTTCGGTTGCTTGACTCAGAGGGGAGCGAATGGTCATGCTAAATCTTGGACGAGAGGTGAGGTGCTTGGCGCTGAAAGAAAAATGGCAGCCTGACGCTGCCATATTCTCAGAAGGGTTTTACCGCGCTTCAGCTTGGGCTGACCGACTGGTTGGTTCCACCACTATTGGCAGTTGAACCCTGTGTACCGCTGGTGCCGGTATTTCCAGTGTTGCCCGTCTGGGTACCTGCTGCTGTGGACGCCTGACTGCTGGCCGTGTTGATGGCCGTGCTCTGCGACGGTGCTGCGGCGACGGCGGCGGATGTAATCGTAGACGCAGCAGACGGCGCTGCTGTTATCGCGGCGGTGGTAATAGCCGCAGCTGAAGATGGCGCCGCTGTCACTGCCGCACTTGTAATCGCGGAGGCGGAAGAAGGCGCAGCGCTAACAGCTGCGTTAGTAATCACCGCGGCGGAAGACGGCGCTGCTGTCACCGCCGCACTGGTAATCGCCGATGCGGACGAAGGTGCGGCGCTAACTGCTGCACTGGTGATTGATGCCGCAGAAGACGGCGCCGCTGTCACCGCCGCACTCGTAATCACAGATGCGGAGGACGGTGCGGCGCTAACGGCTGCACTGGTGATTGATGCCGCAGAAGACGGCGCCGCCGTCACGGCCGCGCTTGTTATGACCGACGCAGAGGAGGGAGCCGCTGTGACAGCCGCATTGGTAATCGCTGCCGCAGAAGACGGCACCACGGTAACGGCGGCACTGGTGATCACGGCTGCAGAAGAGGGTGCCGCAGTAACGGCGGCACTTGTAATCACGGCTGCGGAGGACGGTGCAGCGGTCACGGCGGCACTGGTAATCACGGCTGCAGAAGAGGGTGCCGCAGTCACGGCGGCGCTGGTAATCACGGCCGCAGACGACGGCGCTGCAGTCACGGCCGCGCTGGTGATGGATGCCGCAGACGACGGTGCAGCGGCTACCGCAGCGCTGGTAATTGCAGCAGCATTTCCCGGATTCTGGGTGACGGCAGCAGAGACGACTGCGGAAACGCTGACACCCGCAGTAAGCGCTGCGGCCATGATGGCGCTTGCGCTATCGCCTCTGGCGGTTGCTGCAGCGACTTCGACCGAGATTTGTGCATCTGTCATGAGCGGCGTGAACGCAGCATTGGTTGACAGGCTAGCCACCAGAATCGACGCGGAAAGTACTAATTTTTTCATGCTACACCCCTGAAGTTGACGAACTTGGCAAGAATATATCACAAGTCGGCGACCGCGCATTCAATCGTCCTTGGTGCTGCGCCTGTCTGTTCGCTTTCTGCGTTCCCCGCCAGAAGCCTCAAGGCCTGACACTGCCGTCGCCACGCAGGTCCTGCGGTCCGCTGCATTTCTGTCTTCGCCACGGCGATCTTCGAAGCCGGCCCACTCGCGAAAGCTCATGAGTCTTTTCATCAATTTCCATGCGTGACTCATGCTGAAGTGGTAAAGCAAGAAAATTGACACAAACAACCAGAAGGAAATCCAGTCAGGCAGATGCACGGCAATGCTGGCGATCCCGATCAGGATGAAGACCAGGTGCGACAGCAAAATAATCAGAACGGTTCGCTTGTCGCCAAAACCTGCCAGCAGCAGAATGTGGTGCAGATGCTCCCGATCGGCAGCAAAGGGTGACTGTCCGTGAGAAATGCGACGGCTCATGATGGTCATCGTGTCGAGCAGAGGCACCGCGAACAGCCACAGAGCCGAAACCGGTCTGATCACTGCATCGGTGCCTTGTGAAAGCGAAATCAGGTACCAGACGATGGCAAAACCGACAAAGGTGACGCCGCCGTCGCCCATAAAGATGGCGGCATGCCCGCGCCCGAAAAATCGGGAGTTGAACACCAGGAACCCGAGCATGACCGCTACAAAGCTGATCAATTGAAGTGCTACGGACAGGTTGACGGGGAGCGACAAATAAGCCAGTGCCGAAAACGTCAGCATCGCCAAGCCGCCTGCCAAGCCGTCCACGCCGTCTGCCATGTTGATGGCGTTGATTCCACCCACAATGCCCACGACCGACATCGGAATTGAAAGCAACATCAGTGATCCGCCAATACCAGGAATGAGGCTGCCGATATCATGAATTCGGATGCCGCAGTAAATGACCGCGAACAAGGCGCAGCAGGCCCCGACCAGGAAGCGTTTCGCGGGGGATAGATTCCACCGGTCATCTGCCAGCCCTACCAAGAGCAGAGGAATTCCAAGCGCAATCAACCATGCGCCATTTTTCTCTCTCCAGAAGGGGAAGACCAACCACTGCAACAGCAAAGTGGCATAGACGGCCAAGCCGCCTACCATGGGTATTTGGCCGGCGTGGCGCTTTCGGACAGTGGGTACGTCAACCAACCCGGCATGAATCGCCATTGGCATCAGCAGGCGTATGAAGATGACAGCCAGGAGGAAGGCTGAGACAAACGCTTCAAACATGGTGCGCCTTCAAGCTCTGGTGTTCCCTGTACAGACTCAACCGGGTGTGGGGGGGCTCAGAGGTGGTAGTTTGCGCAGACTGTTGGGTGAAATTGCAAGAGCGCTGGGTCTGCTGAGTAATTCGATCAGCACCATGGCGCGCCGATCACCGTCGTCCATCTGATAAATTGCTTCAATACCAGTAAAGGGGCCATCCGTGATCTGTACCAGATCGCCCTGCTTGAACAGGCGTTGCGGGTCCGTGCGTAAGGTGTCATTGAATGAGCGGAGTTCTTCGATCAACTCCGCACTGATGGTGGCTGGCTCGTTTCCAAAGGTCACGAGACGACTCACGCCCAGAGTAGAACG
>CAIYGK010000029.1 GCA_903925725.1 uncultured beta proteobacterium
ACTCAGGTCGTAGCCGGCATGCACGTAATCTTCCACCGCAGCGGTCATCGGCTTGTCCATCATCTCCAGGCCGGCCGGAATGATGCCGGCCGCGATGATGGCGGCCACGGCATCACCCGCTTTTCGAATATCGTCAAAGCTCGCCATGATGCAGCGCGCCAGTTGCGGCTTGGGCACCAGTTTGACAGTGACTTCGGTGGTGAGCGCCAACATGCCTTCGGAGCCGATCACAACGCTCAGCAAGTCATAACCCGCAGCGTCCAGCGCGTCGGAACCGAACTCCACCGCCTCGCCTTCCATCGTGAAGCCACGAACCTTCACGATGTTGTGCAGCGTCAAACCGTATTTCAGACAATGCACACCGCCTGCGTTCTCAGCAACATTGCCGCCAATGGTGCAGGCTATCTGGCTCGACGGATCCGGCGCGTAGTACAGACCGTGCGGCGCTGCCGCCTCGCTGATCGCCAGATTGCGCACACCGCACTGCACCACCGCGGTACGGCTGACAGCGTCGACGCGCAGAATCTTGTTGAACTTGGCCAGCGACAGTGTGACGCCCATGCGGTGCGGCATGGCGCCACCAGACAGGCCCGTGCCAGCGCCGCGCGCCACCACTGGCACGTCAAGCGCATGGCAACTGCGCAACAGCGCTTGCACCTGCTCCTCGGTTTCCGGCAAGGCCACCACCAGCGGACGCTGGCGGTAAGCGCTCAAGCCGTCGCATTCATAGGGCGTGGTGTCTTCGCTTTGCCAGAGCAAGGCATGCGATGGCAGACAGGTAGCCAGCGCCGTGACAACCTGTGTCTGACGCTGCGCTCGCTGCGTAAGGTCCAGTTGCACGGCAGAGTTCGGTAGGTTCATAAGCCCCGAATATAGGGGCAAATGAGGCCAGACGCACAGCGCTTTTCGGTGTGACTGGCTAAAATCGCGCCCTCGACGCACTCGGAGAATTCATGGCACCCTCAGCCAACAGCGCATTGCGCCGCCTCTGGCTGAAATGGCGGCCGCCGTGGCTGGTACTCCCAGCCAATGATTTGCTGCGCGACGCCACTTACCGGCGCCTGTGGACCTCGATTCTCATCAGTTCTTTTGGCGGCCAGATCACGATGCTGGCGCTACCGCTGACGGCCGCCGTCTTGCTGCACGCGACACCATCCCAGATGGGCGTGCTGACCGCCATGGAGTTGGCTCCGTTCGTGTTGCTGTCGCTGCCGGCCGGTGTCTGGCTGGACCGGGTGCGCAAGCTGCCGGTTTACGTGATCGGTGAGGGTTTGATCGCGCTGATACTGGGCAGCGTGCCGCTGGTCTGGTATCTGGGCTGGCTCGCCATGCCTTTCATGTACGGCGTGGCCTTTGCCATCGGCTGTGTCTTTGTGACCGCCGGAACCGCTGCTCAGATTGTGTTGACGCAGGTCGTGCCGCGGCAGCGACTTGTAGAGGCGCATGCCAAGAATGCCCTGGCGTCGTCTGGCGCTGAAGTAGCGGGGCCCGGTGTGGCCGGTGCGCTGATCAAACTGGTGGGAGCACCGCTGGCGCTGTTGGCCGACGCCGTGTTGCTGCTGGGCAGCGTCTGGATTCTTCGCGGACTCAAGGTCCACGAAAACCGCGTTTCGTCAGGCAAGACCCACTTCTGGCGCGATTTGAAGGAAGGCATGCGCTTTGTCATCGGTCAGCGCCTGCTGTTGTCGCTGGCGACGGCCGTCGGCGTCTGGCAGATGTGCCATCAGTGCGCCATGGTGGTACAGATTCTGATTGCCACGCGGACCCTGGGTCTGAACGAACACCAGGTTGGCCTTTGCTACATGGGTCTGGGTCTGGGCACGATTGTGGCCAGTACGTTGGGCAACCGGATCTCGCGCCACGTCGGTCCAGGTCCCTGCCTGATTCTCGGTTTTGCTGTCTGCGGCATCGGCTGGCTGCAACTGGCACTGGCGCCGGTGGGCGCTTGGGGCGTTACGTCCTTCGTGGTCATGCTGCTGTGTTTCAGCTCGGGAGCAGTTCTTATTTTTATTAACTTTCTGGCGCTGCGCCAGGCCGTCACACCCGAGCCCCTGCTGGGACGCATGACCAGCACCATGCGCTGGCTGATCCTGTTGCCGGCTGGCCCGGGGGCTTTGCTCGGCGGTTACCTGGGCGAGCATCTGGGACTGCGCTACGCGCTGGCGCTGGGTGGCGTCGGTTCGATCACGCTGGCCCTGTGGGCCTGGCGCCATCCGGTGCTGCGCAATATTCGAACCCTGCCCACAGCCGCCTGATGGAGCCGAGGGCACAAGCGCTCGGCTCAACGTCTCAACCGTTCAGATAGCGCCGCTCCAGATGGCGCCTGAAGTGGGCCGGATTCAAGGTTTCTCCGGTCGCACGCTGCACCAGTTCACCCGTTTCCCAGCGGCTGGCCTGAGTCCAGATGTGAGTGGACAACCAGTCAAAGATCGGCGTCAGGTCACCCGCGGCGAGGCTGGCGTCGAGCGTCGGGTAGAGACGGCGAATCGTCGTGAAATACTGCGCTGCGTACATGGCGCCCAGGGTGTAACTTGGAAAGTAGCCAAAACTGCCGCCCGTCCAGTGAATGTCCTGCAGGCAACCCTGCGCGTAGTTGCCTCGCGTATCAAGGCCAAGGTAGGCCATCATCTTTTCATCCCACAGCGCCGGGATGTCACGGGCTTCGATCTCGCCATTGATCAGAGAGCTTTCGATCTCATAGCGAAGAATGATGTGCGCCGGATAGGTCAACTCGTCGGCATCGACGCGGATGAACCCCGGCACAACGCGCGTGAACAGCCTTGCCAGATTCGCCGCATCAAACGCCGGTTGCTCACCGAGGTGCTTTTTCACCAGCGGCGAAAGCAGCCCCAGAAATGCCGGATTGCGGCCAATCTGCATTTCAAACGACAGGCTCTGGCTCTCATGGATACCCATGGAACGTGCGCGCCCCAGCGCCATCTCCACGGTATCGCGCGGCAGACCCTGCTCGTACCTTGCATGGCCGGTTTCGTGGATGATGCCCATCATGCTGCGCATGAAATCGTCTTCGGCGTAACGCGTGGTTATGCGCACATCCTGCGCCACACCCCCGCAAAAGGGATGGGTTGAGATATCGAGGCGTCCCGCAGAAAAATCAAATCCCAGAATGCCCATGATCTCCAGCCCCAGTGCGCGCTGACTCGCAACCGGGAACGGGCCGCGCGTCCGGACCACAGACTCGCTGGCCTGTTTTGCGCTAACCTTGGCAATCAGATCGGGTAGCCAGGTTTTGAGTTCGCCGAACATGACATCAATGTCGGCACTGCGGGTCCCGGGCTCGTACTTGTCCATCAGCGCGTCATAGGGACTGACTCCCCGGGCCTGCGAGAGTGTCTGAGCCTCTTCGCGCGACAGCTTGACGACTTCGGAGAAATTTCCCAGAAAACCCTTCCAGTCATTCTCCTTGCGCTGCGTACGCGAGGCGTGCTCGCAACGCGAGCCGGCCAGGCTTTTGGCTTCGATCAATCGATCCGGCAACAAATTGGCCTGTTCCCAGTCGCGGCGCATCTCGCGCAGGTTGGCGCGCTGCATCGCATCAAGCACTTCGCTCTCGGCAGCCGCCATCAGGGCGTGCAGGGACTTGTCAGTCAGTGTCTGATGCATGAGCACATCAAGCTCCGCCAGGGCGGCGCCCCGCGCCGCGTTGCCGCCGGGGGGCATCTTGGCGGCCTGGTCCCAACTGGCGATGGCCCCCAGATGCTGGTAACGATATAGACGCGCGAAGGTGGCGGTCAAGGCCTGATAGGCAGGTAGATTCATACGCAAGAATGGATCCCGGAAAATGAGCGGCTGCCCGGTGAGGGCATTGTCACACTTCGGACGCAAGGGCGTGCTCGCTACAATCCCGGCCATTCTTCACTCTGGTAGCCCCTGATGTCTGACCACCTTGCCGTGCTGCCACAGTACCTGCTTCCGAAGCAGGCCCTGACAGCCCTGGCCGGACGCGTTGCCGGCGCCCGCGCTGGTCAGTGGACGACGCGACTGATCCGATGGTTTGTGCAGCGCTACCAGGTCAACATGAGCGAAGCGGCCAATCCGGATATTGCCAGCTACGCAAGCTTTAACGATTTCTTCACACGCGCCCTTCGAGACGGGGCGCGACCACTCGCACCCGCCGACCTGATCTGCCCGGTCGATGGCGCCATAAGCCAGTTCGGTGCCATCAAGGGAAAGCAGATTTTTCAGGCCAAGGGCCACGACTATTCCAGCACGGCGCTGCTGGGTGGCGATGCGACTTTGGCCGCGTGCTTTGACGACGGCAGCTTTGCCACGCTGTACCTCAGTCCCAAGGACTACCACCGCATCCACATGCCTTGCAGCGGCCATTTGCAGCGCATGATTTATGTGCCGGGTGATTTGTTCTCGGTCAACCCGACAACCGCCCGCGCGGTGCCGGGCCTCTTCGCGCGCAACGAGCGCGTGGTTTGCGTTTTTGAATCTGCCAACGGTCCGTTTGTACTGGTTCTGGTGGGCGCCACGATCGTCGGTAGCATGGCAACCGTCTGGCACGGCGTGGTGAATACCGAACGCGGCGGCGAATTGCGCGAGTGGCGGTATGACGACCAGGCAGTGCAATTGGAGCAGGGTGCCGAGATGGGTCGCTTTCTGCTGGGATCGACCGTTGTGCTGCTGTTTCCAAAAGGTCCCATGCAGTTCAATCCGGCCTGGGCACCTGAGCGAGCTATCCGGATGGGTGAGGTGATGGGACACAGGTCCTGAAGTTCTCTTGTTGAGAGTTCCGCGATTCGCGCCAGTGTTTTGGCGCGCTTGTGTGGGCCGAGGGCGACGCAATGGGTGACTCCGCGAATGTCCTCCGGCCTGCGGCCTCCCCCTTGATTTCGCTGCGCGACCCACTGCATCACCCTCGGCAACGAGCGTCGGTGGTTTGCGCTACTCGCACACCAACGCTGCTTGATAGATCAGGCTGCTGAGGCATTCAGCGCAGCGGCATAAAGGCGGAGGCCGCAGGCCGGGGGACAGCCGCGGAGCTGAGTGCCTCAGCAGCCTGATCAACCCAGCCCACCGAGCCGAGTTTGACTGAACGGCCGTTCTGCCAAAATGCCGCCATGAAGTACGAACACCTGCTGCTATCTCAAGACGACGCAATCACGACCATCACCCTGAATCGTCCCGAGAAGCGCAACGCGCTGGCCATGAACGTCATGCTGGAATTGACGCAGGCACTGCAGGCCGTGGCACGAAGCGATGCGCTGGGTGTGATTCTGGCGGCCAAGGGACCGGTCTTCAGTGCCGGCCATAACTTTGGCGACATGGCGGGTGCCAGCCTGGAGCAGGCGCGCGAGCTGTTTGCCGTGTGTACCGCGATGATGGACGCCATCCAGGCCATGCCGCAGCCGGTGATTGCAAAGGTGCACGCACTGGCCACGGCAGCGGGCTGCCAGTTGGTGGCGAGTTGCGACCTTGCCATTGCCGCCGACACTGCATCGTTTGCGATTCCCGGCGGCAAGGGCGGTCTGTTCTGCCATACGCCGCTGGTAGCCATTGCACGCAGCGTCGGACGCAAACGAGCGTTGGAGATGGCGCTCACGGGCGATGCCATTGATGCCAGAACTGCCGCAGAGTGGGGGCTGATCAACCGTTGCGTTCCCGCAGATCAGCTCGATGCCGCCACACTCGACTTGATCGGTCGCGCCAGCCGCGGCAGCGCACTGTCCAAGGCGCTGGGCAAGCAAGGCTTTTACCAGCAGGCCGGCTTGCCACAGGATCAGGCCTACAAACTGGCGGTGGAGTTGATGGCTTCATCCGCCATGACGTCGGACGCACAGGAAGGCATTCGGGCCTTCCTCGAAAAGCGCTCCGCGCACTACACGCAACGACCCGGCCTTACTTGAAGATCACGGTCTTGTGGCCGTTCAGCAGCACCCGGTGCTCGCTGTGCCACTTGACAGCACGCGCCAGTACCTGGCTCTCGGTGTCACGTCCCAGCGTGGTCAGGTCTTCCACCGTCTTGCTGTGGTCCACGCGGGCCACGTCCTGCTCAATGATAGGGCCTTCGTCAAGCTCGGCAGTCACATAGTGGGCTGTGGCGCCTATCAGCTTCACGCCACGCTCATGCGCCTGGTAATAGGGCTTGGCACCTTTGAAACTGGGCAGGAACGAGTGGTGGATGTTGATGGCCGAACCTGATAGCTTGCGGCACAGGTCGTCGCTCAGAACCTGCATGTAGCGCGCCAGCACCACCAGTTCGGCGCCCTCGCTCTGGATGATCTCAAACTGCTTGGCTTCCGCCTGGCTCTTGCTGGCGGCAGTGACCGCAAAGTGGTGAAACGGCACGTTGTAACTGGCAGCGAGCTGGTAGAACTCCCGGTGGTTCGAAATGATGGCCCGAATGTCAATCGCAAGCAAGCCGCTCTTCCAGCGAAACAGCAGATCGTTCAGGCAGTGCCCTTCCTTACTGACCATGATCACTGTGCGCATCGGCTCGGCCCTGGCGTGCAGTCGCCAGTTCATCTGGTAGGGCGCGGCAAAGGTGGCAAGCTGCGTCTTCAGTTCTTCATGGGTAAGTTGGACGCAGGCAAACTGCACGCGCATGAAGAAGAGCCCGGTGCCCGGATCGTTGTACTGTGCCGCCTCTTCGATATTGCCACCGCGCTCAGCCAGGAAACCGGAAACCGCATGAACCAATCCGATGCGGTCCGGACACGACAGGGTCAATATGAAAGAAGGATTCATTTGCTATCTCAATTGGGTGGTCGCCGGCTGGCGCCAAATTTTGCGCAATAGTCCACGACCGGCGCTGCTTGCGCTGGCCAGAATGCGTCGAAGCTCAAGGCGCTTTCCGAAGGATCTGGCTGACTTTCGGGTCGGATCAGAACCGCTTTGACATGAAGGCGCGGTGCCAGATGCAATGGCACGCCGAGCCGGCGGTCAACGTGCCCGCCGCCCGCCAGCAGGACAACCGTCTTGCCCGCCTGCACTGCCTTGGCCAGCGTCTCGGCCATCGCAATATCACGGGCAATCTGGACCCGCGTCATGGGTGCAATCTGGCTCGCGGGCAGCATGTCGCAGTGGCCTGTGCGAATATTTTTCTGCTGTGTCTCGAGCGCCGAGCGGTCCAGCAAAGCGTCCAGTTGCACTTTGACCATCGCCTCACGCATCCGGCCTTGCGGCAGGTTGGCACCGATCACGGGTACTCCGGCGCGAACAGCTGCCATCACCGCCGGACCGTAGGCGTTCCAGGGCCAGCCCTCGTTGTTCCATTGCAAGGCTTGGCGCACCGCGTCTTCACTGGCGTCGCTCGCCAGACCAGCCGTCGATTGCCCCTGGCTGGCCATCTCCAGCGCCAGCGCAGTCAGCAAATTCCTTGCAGCGAGTGTTTCTACGACGACCCGATGAACCTGCTGATGATCCGGCGCGTCGTGTCGCTCGCCCAGCAGAATAATGTCGGCGGGTAGCAGTTGTTGCAGGCGCTCGGCGCGGCTTGCGTCAGAGTAATGCGGCACTTCAGGGGTGACAGCACAAGCGGCCAGAATGACCGTCACAGCGACTGCCCAGAGTCGTCGGACGCTCACCAAGAAACCTTCTACCTGCGGGATGCGTCGCGGTTCAGTGCACGACGACCGGATTCTGTGCCAGTTCAGCGTATTGCTCCAGCGTGTCTTCGACTTCTTCCTGGGTCGGCGTTTTCAGCTGCCAGGCAGAAATACGCTGTTGAAACAACTCTGCCCAGGATCCGTCAAGATAAACCTCTTTGCCAGCGCGCTTGTCAATGATTTCGAAACCATGCCGTGCCAGCGTGGGCACCAGCAGCACCTGTGCGACCTGCTCGCCTTCAAGCTCGCAGGCAGCATCGGCTGCCACGGCATTGGCCAGCATATGCGTCACCGAGTAGGTGTCTGAGTCGTAGAGCGTGTGCATGCTTGAATATTATCCTTTAATTGTGTCCATTCTGCAGTTGGCCACAGAGCGGCCGATTTCAAGAGGGCCGCGACAAGATCGAAACCGCTCAAACCGGCGTTTCGCTGGAGAGCCATTTTTGGTCGATGTAGTCGCCATTGGCCTCGGTTATGCGGATTCTGGCCGGCAAATAGCCCAAGGCTGGTGCCAGCCACAGTTCGACCCGCTGGTCAAATTCCCTTCTCGGATTTCGCACCAGCTTGCGCGTCGCGAGTTGCCCGCCCGGCAGGTTCAGCATCTCATCCTCTTCCAGGGTAAAGAGCCAGATATCGGCGTCGCGCGGCCCAATGATTTGCAGGGTGATCGTGCTGGCGGCTGGAAAGCGCTCGGGATCCCCTGCGATCACTGCCGCCAGTTGCACCACAACGCTGAGCCTGTCCTGGGCACCCGCCAGCAAGGGCGCGTCAGGCGTATTGGCGCTGAACGTGACTTTGCCCTTGTCGCGCACAAAATGCGCTGCAACCTCGCTGCGGTACTTGTCCGAGAAGCGCAGCGGGCTCAGCCCGTCAGCTGTGATTTGCCCGCGACTGGTTTGCACCCGGCGCATGCCAAAGGCGCCAAACGCGAGCCTGACGTCGTAGCTTTCGCCGTCCTGGCGCCATCCCATCTCGGCATTCAGGCTGAAGGGAAACTTGTTTGAAGAGACTTCGTACTTGAGATTGAGGGAACCCGGTACCGTGAATCGGGTGGCCGAGGCCACGTCCTCGCGCAGCTGGCGCGGCGCCTGTACCGGCGCCTCGACCTCAACGGGTAGCGGCTCCCGGGTGACAACATCCTCGGCAGCACTCGAAACGGGCTCGCCCAGCCCAGCTGCCTGCACAGGCATCGGGCCTTGCTCGACAGCAGAGCGCAGGTCGAGTGCTGCGACCGGCTGGACTGGCGGTAAAGAGTCTGTTGCAGGCAAAGTCCGCGCCTTTCGGGAACTGGTGGGAACGGGAATTTTCGCAGCCTGCAGCGCTTCGATCTTGCGCGTACTGATGATCTGGCCCATCAAGTTCGGAGTCAGTTCAACGCGCAACATCACTCCCTGCAACAGCATCCAGTGCGCCAGCATGACGACCAGGACCAGTGGCGCGAACACCCTGAACGAAAGAGCCGATTCATCTCGCTTCATTGACCAAGATTCCCGTGAAACCAAGCAGCTGCCGATGCTGGCTCAGCGATTATGCAGCGCCCATGCAGTCGAGGCAGTTTCTCCAACATCCAACCGGTGCAACGGGTCAGCTGTACAAAATCTCTCGTTTGGCACAAAGCGCCATAAGACATTGATTTATATGAGTTTTCCTCTTTGTATCTCAGAACCAGGCTGGTCATCTGTACAAAGTCCGTGTACTTGGCTTCCGGGCTGATCACCCAGCAGCGCGCCTCGGAATCACCAGACATCTTCCAAGCTGTTGATATTCAAGGACTTTTGTTCAGGACTTGTGCTTGGCACAA
>CAIYGK010000030.1 GCA_903925725.1 uncultured beta proteobacterium
CGCTCGGCTGCTTTGTTCTGGCCTGGGTCTATCGCGGGTTGAGTTGGAGGATGATCAAGGAATCCTTAGATTCAACCCTCGGCGTGTCGGTGATGATGCTAATGATCATCACCGGGTCGACGGCCTTCTCCCAGGTGCTCGCCTTCACCGGTGCCTCGACCGGCCTCGTCGAACTGGCAACATCACTCTCGGTGAGCCCACTGCTGGTGGTCGTGGCGATGCAAGCGGTGATGCTGGTCATGGGCTGCTTCATGGAGCCCTTATCGATCATGATGCTGACCATCCCGATCTTCTTTCCCATCATCCACATCCTCGGCTTTTCGCCCATCTGGTTCGGCGCCATCATGCTGCTCAACATGGAGATGGCGACCATCACGCCGCCCTTCGGTTTGGTGCTGTTCGTGGTCAAGGGGGTCGCTCCGAAGGGTACCAGCCTGACCGACGTCTACCGCGCCGCGCTACCTTTCATCATCTGCGATCTGGTGGTGATGGGGGTCCTGTTGCTCTTCCCCGGGATAGTCACCTGGCTGCCCACCCTAATGCAGAAGTGAGACGCACATGAACAAGAAACTGGATCGCCGCTTGCGCGTTGCCGTCGATGTCGGCGGAACTTTCACCGACGTCACCCTGTGGGATCCAATCGGACCGCGCCTGATCGCTGCGAAGGCATTGACGACGCCACAGGATCGCGCCATTGGCGTCCTAGATGGCATCACGCTGGCCCTGGAGGCGGCCCAGGCAAGCTCAGACGAGGTTCTCGAACTTGTGCATGGCTCCACGACTGGAACCAACGCGCTGATCGAGCGCACTGGCGCCAGGGTGGGGCTGCTCACCACTGAGGGATTCCGCGACGTGCTGGAGATCGGTCGCATCATGCGGCCAGAGGCTGGACTCTACGACTTCTCGGTGGACCTTCCATTGCCGCTGGTGCCGCGGCAGCGCAGGTTGGAGGCGCGCGAGCGCTTGGATGCGGAAGGCGGCGTGCTTGTGCCGCTGGACGAGGCGAGCGTCATCGCCGCAGCCGAACGCTTTGCTGAACTCAACGTCGAGGCGGTGGCTGTGTGCTTCCTCTTCTCCTTCGCCAATCCCGAACACGAGTTGCGCGCTGCGGAGATACTCTCGGACCGCCTGCCCGGCGTGCTCATCAGTTTGTCCTGCCGCGTCTGTCCGGAGATACGCGAATACGAGCGCAGCTCAACGACGGTGATGAACGCTTACCTGACGCCAGTGATGTCCGCCTACCTTGATTCGCTGCGGCGGCGCGTCGACGATGTGCTCGGACCTGTACGCATCTCAGTGATTCAGGCCAATGGTGGCTCGACCTCGATAGATGCGGCGCGCAAGAAGGCGGTGACGACAGTAAACTCCGGTCCCGCCGGCGGCGTTGTCGCCGCAGCTTTTTACGGTCGCCTGCACGGGCGCAACCGCATTGTCTCGGTGGACATGGGTGGCACCTCCTTCGACATTGGCTTGGTTGAAGATGGGACCTGCAACATCACGACCGAAGGCAGCTTCCAGGACCTGCCAGTGCGTATTCCCATCATCGACCTGCACATCATCGGCGCCGGCGGAGGCTCGATCGCCTGGCTCGATTCCGGCGGCGCTCTCAACGTCGGCCCGCGCTCGGCCGGCGCCGACCCTGGACCCGCCTGCTACGGGCGCGGCGGCGCGAGCGCCACGGTCACCGACGCCAATCTGGTGCTCGGCCGCCTTTCGCCCGAATACTTTAATGGTGGGCGCATCGGCCTTGACTTAGCGGCGGCGCGCCGGGCCGTAGCGGTGCTAGCCACGGAGATGGGAATGGGCCTGGAAGAGGCCGCGCTGGGCATCATCCGCGTAGTGAACGCCAACATGGTCAAGGGCATCGCTGCAGTGACCATCCTTCGCGGCATCGACGTGCGAGACTTCTCACTGCTCTCTTTCGGGGGTGCCGGCGGTGTCCATGCTGTCGAACTGGCGCGCGCCCTGTCGATGCGCGAAGCCCTGGTGCCACCATTGCCTGGCACCTTCTCTGCGGTCGGACTACTGGTGACCGAGGGCCGCCATGATTACGTGGCAGCGTTGGGTGGGGTGCACGCCGACCAGGCCGATTTGGGCGAGCTCGAAGCCCACTACCGCCGCATGGAGAATGAGGCGCTGGCTGAACTTGCCAGCCAGGGCTATGCGAGAGCAGCCATCAGCCTGCTGCGCACGGCCGACCTCAAGGTGGCCGGACAGACCTACGAGTTGTCGCTGCCCGTGCCCGGAGCTGGTCCGCTCGATGCACACGCCATCGCCGAACTGCTCGCTGCCTTCTCCCGGCTATATCGAGAGCGCTACGTATTCTTCTTCGAGGGCGAGCCGATCGAGATTGTCAACCTGCGCGTGGTCGCCCTCGGTCGCAATCCACAGGTGGCGTTCGAGCTACCAGACAGCGCAGGTGCCAATCCGGAGCCAGCACAGAAGGGCAGCCGCCCCGTATATTTTGAGGGCTTAGGCTTCGTCGCTTCGGCGGTCTATGAGCGTACGCGGCTGCGCCCCGGCAACATCGTCTGCGGTCCGGCAGGGGTCGAGGAGGAAACCTCATCGGTGCTCATCCCGCCGGCGACCCAGGGCATGGTACTGTCTGATCTGGGCCTTGCAATCGCATTGGAAGAAACGGA
>CAIYGK010000031.1 GCA_903925725.1 uncultured beta proteobacterium
ACGTTAAATTTAACTCTTTAGGGTCATCATGTTCATCAGAACAATCCGCTGCGCAGGCCTTGCGGTCGTAACCGCTCTGCTACTGACCGCGTGTGCAAACCCGAATGCAACACCGCAGGAAAAGTGCAACGCCAACGCTGGGGCGAAGCAGTTCTTTTGCTCGTTGGGCTGCATAGGACGACCTGACGTTTCCGAGTGCAACGGAGTCTGTACCGGCAACTATCAAAGGGACACTGACTGGTGCCGTCGGTGACGGATGGCTGAATTTCAAGTCAGCAAGTGTGCTGACATGTCTTTATTTTTTCATCGAAAACCACGGAGCAACAACATGCTGAAAATATTTTTCCTCCTCCTAGCCGTGGCGTGCAATGTCTGCGGCGCAGCAGTGCTGTGCCCGAATGGGCAATACGTGAATACAGGGCCGTGCACACTCTGCCCAGATGGCAGCTATATCGGCGGCGGTGGTCACTGCACCTTAGCCCCGGATGGCAAGTACGTGAACGGGACTCCGCGCCTGACACCCAATGGGGGCTATGTTGGTGGCAATCGACCAACGCAACCACAACTGACCACGTTGTGCCCCGACGGAAGCTATGTAGCGGGGAAAACCTGCGTTCTGATGCCAAACGGGCGCTACATTGGCAAATGAGCGATTCGCATAGATGGGGCACCACAGACCAGACGCGCGCCCAGCTGAATTTCAACGTACACCGTGCTAGCCGTTTCGCTCCTCTCATCCCGCTGGTTTCTCCCACCTAGGACTGGTTTTTGCCGATCAGTCATGGAGTGCATTTTTTTCGGGGCAGATCATCTAGTCAGATAAAGGAAGTAGTGATGAAAAAAATATTATTGACTTTGATTCTGATTGCGGCAGCAGCCTCATCGTTTGCGGATGCCGAAGCGAATGCTCGACTTTATTCTTTTGGATTGACTAGCTGCCAAGCGACCGCCAAGTTTGTTTCTGGCTATTCGGAATGGTTGGGAAATTTGAAAAAAATAGTAGACCAAGACATCAAACTACATCCAGAAAATTCTGTCGCGTCCAATCAGATTTTGAGAGAGAAAAATGAAAAATCAAAGGATATTCTGTACGAGCAGTTAGAAAAAGTTAACGCAGGTCTTCGAGGTAGTTCCGACGTTAAGGGGCTTACTAAAGATCTGGGTGATTTGGTGATGCGTCAAGCTGAGATTTTGGCGATAGGTGAACCCGGCATGTCGCGAGCGTACTATCAGCGGTCACTTGACGCGTTTTGCACCGAATCGATGCTCTCAATCCTTTCAAAGCTACCCTAGTTTTGCATTTCAAGGTTGTAGCCAAACTGCAGGTAAATTGTGGTGATACACGCGCCAACTCCGCTGCTGACACAACTCCGCTGCTGGTTGCGGAATTGCAGAACTTGGCGTAGCGTGGGGGTGCTGGCAATACCAATGACGACCATCGTGAAAATCCTGAAGTACCTAGCCATTGCGTTGCTGCTTGTTGCGGGCGCAGCGCGGGCTGGTGATATCGAGGATGCTGATGCGGCGTTTGAGAAAAGGGACTATGCGACAGCACTGAAAAAGTACATGAGTGCGGCTGATAAGAACAACCCATATGCGCAGCTACAAATAGCAAATATCTACAACCAAGGGTTCGGTGTTACACAAAACTACACTGAGGCAGTGCGATGGTACAAGTTGGCTGCTGCACAAGGAAATGCCTTTGCGCAGATGGGCCTCGGTTTTTCGTACGCCAATGGAGAAGGCGTCACCCAAAACTACGCAGAAGCAGCGCGTTGGTATAAGTTGGCTGCCGAACAGGGTGTTGCCTTCGCGCAGGCTGGCCTCGGCTTTATGTACAACAAAGGGCAAGGTATGGCGCAAGACTACGTTGAGGCACTGCGTTGGTACAAGTTGGCTGCCGAACAGGGAAATGCTTTTGCGCAGGTCAAACTCGGATTGAAGTACGCCAACGGAGACGGGGTTATGCAAAACCATTCAGAAGCCGCGCGATGGTACAAGTTGGCTGCTTCACAGGAAGATGCATTTGCTCAATACGCGCTCGGTTCGATGTATTACAGCGGCAAAGGTGTCGCGCAAGACTACGCGGAAGCAGTGCGCTGGTCAAAGTTGGCTGCTGCACAGGGAATTGCTCTTGCGCAATACACAGTCGGCTTTATGTACTACAAAGGACAAGGTGTCACGCAAGACTACGCTGAGGCGCTGCGTTGGTATAAGGCGGCAGCGGCACAAGGCAACGAGATAGCGCAATTCAACATCGGTGTCATGTACGTTAACGGCGAAGGGGTTGCACAAAATCATGTGCTGGCGCACATGTGGTTTAACTTGGCATCAATAAAAGGGGACGCGGACAGTGCAAAAAACCGCGATCTCACTGCCTCAAGAATGACACCGCAACAAATCGCCGAAGCGCAGAAACTTGCATATGAATGTCAAGCGCGAAACTTTAAGCATTGCGATTGATCTTGAAGCAGCGGCAGTGTTGGCTACCTTGTCGGGGATCCCGGTCTGCCGCTCATCAACCGCTCCTCTTGACGAAACGGTGTGCTCATGACTTCAGTTAAGAACTTTCGCGACGAATTCACAAGGCTCGTGGCAGCCTACGGTAAGTGGGACGAAGGTGAGGTCAAGCTGCTGAAAGAATCCCTGACCTCTTCAGGCAAGTCACTCCGGGTGGAAACAGTGGACGATTTGCAGTGGGAAGAATCCGAGTCCGACGCCTATGAGGAGTGCCCTCTCGTTGTGCAACGCTTTACAGTTTTTCTAGGCGATGAAATTGTTTACGAAGGTGAGCGCTGGTTCGGCAG
>CAIYGK010000032.1 GCA_903925725.1 uncultured beta proteobacterium
CGTCGTGCGTCACACGGCCGGTGTGCATCAGTTGCACCACGATCTTGCCGCCCTTGGCGTGCACCGCATCGGTCACCAGCTTCCAGCCACGCACCTGATCCGCGTTGAACAAACCGGGGATGCGCGCATAGCCCAGACCATTGGGCGAGGGAGAGGCGCCCTCGGTGATGATCAGACCGGCTGAGGCACGCTGGCCATAGTACTCGGCCATCAAAGCGTTGGGTGTGTTGGACTGTACTGCACGGCTGCGGGTCATCGGCGCCATGACAGTCCGGTTGCCGAGTTGCAGCTTGCGCGCGGTGAAAGATTCAAAAAGCATGGTGATTCCTTGGGTGGGTCGAAACAGACAGGCCAACAGCTAGGTCGCTTTTTAAAGCGACGAGCCCGATGTTTGAAGAAAGTCTAACTCCTGCGGTGTTGACGTGCGCCCGAGAAGGGCATTGCGGTGCGGGTAGCGTCCAAAGCGGTCGATCACCTGCTTGTGCCGCAGCTCAAAGTTCAGGTTGCTCTCCATCCCCGGAGCACTGAACAGGGAAACTGCCGGCGTGTGAATCAGCGGCGATTGCGCGTGCTGAGGACTTTTCCAATACAGTACTGCCATCGCGCACGACTATTGGAGATTTCCTTGACCGCATACCCACTTACTTCGCTCATTACGCTGCTGATTTGCATACTGATGCTCGTCACCGGCATCAATGTCGGTCGCGCCAGGGGCCGCTATGGCTGATTGCAAGGGTCTGGTATGCCATCGCCTATCAAAACAACCCCGCCAAACGCGGTCGAGCATACGGCCTGTCGATGACCGCATTTGCCGTGACCTGGTGTGCGGCTGTATGGGGCATTGCATGCGTGCTCGCGAACTGAGACTTCGAACCGTGGGCTTGCCATTGAAGGACAAAGAATGAGCACAGTTTTTCTCACTGGAGCCAGTGGATTTCTCGGCGGGCACCTGCTGCGCGAATTGCGTGAGGCAGGTTGCCAGGTCAAAGCGCTGTCCCGGCGCCCGGATTCGGATGCTGCCATTGCGGCTCAGGGCGGCGTTCCGGTTCGTGCGGACCTTGCCGACAGTGCATCTCTATTATCTGCACTTGATGGTTGCGAAGCGGTCTTTCACGCCGCCGCTGACACAAGCATGTGGAAGCCCCAGGCGCTAGCGCAGACTGCCACCAACATACAGGGCACAGAGAACTTGCTGCAGGCAGCCAAGGGCGCCGGAACCAGGGCTTTTGTGCACACCTCTTCCGTGTGCGCCTACTCCCATCTTGTGCAAGGCACGCTTGACGAATCGGTACCCCAGCGCGGAGCAGAGAGTTGGATCAACTACGAACGCACAAAACACCTGAGTGAACAGGCAGTCAAGCGCAACGCTGTTCCGTGGATTGTGTTCCAGCCCTCTCACATCCTGGGCCCTGGCGACCGTCGCAACTGGGCTCGCCTCATCATGCTGATAGACCGCGAGAAGCTCCCGGGAATTCCGCCCGGAGTGGGTTCCTTTGCCGATGTGCGGGAAGTAGCCAGGGCCCATGTGCGTGCCTGGCAAAGTCAACGGTTTGGGCAAACCTACCTTGTCGGCGGCGAGCAGTCCGGCTTTGTCGACTTCGTCCACCGGGTTGCGGCGGAGTTGGGAAAGAATGCGCCTCGTGGAGCCACTCCGGCCTGGGCACTCATGGCGTTTGCCAGGTTGACCGATGCATGGTCCCGTGTCACACGAAAAGAACCTGAAGTCACGCCCGAGGGGGCCATGCTCACATCCCACGCACTGCTGGTGGATTCCTCCAAAGCAAAGCGGGAGTTGGGTTACATCGAGACCCCGTTGGACATTCTGGTGACCGATACTCTGGCCTGGATGCGCCGGGAAAAGCTGATTTCTGGCCAGTCTTGACGACCTCAGTGCAATCTGGCTCGATCTTTCAAGTTGTTCACGTCCATTGACTAGACCCAGTCAGCAACCCGGGCACACTGCACGCCACACGCACTGGCTTGCTCCAGCATGGCGTTGGTCATCGATTCAAATCCCGCAACCGGGCTCATGCAGTCGGTCAACAGCACGGTTTGCATCAAGCGTTCGCGCGGCAGGTGTTGCAGCATATCCTGCATGGATGCAGCCACGCAGTGGCTCGACGCTTCACCTGCCACCAGCAAGGTGCCCCGACCATTCGCCAGTCGCGCAAGCAGAACCTGATTGAGCAAGGTACGCGCATCGTCCGCGCGCGGCACCTCGGCACGAAAAGCGCTGTATTGCTCCGTCATCGGGTTTTGGCCCTTGAGCACCTTTTCGCAGACGCGCCCCGTAACCATTTCCCAGTGCGCAATCGCATTTGTCACGGCTCCATGGATGTTATGGCCCCAGGTTCCCAGCACACAGTGCACCGGCCAGGCAAGCAATTGGTGCTTCCCAGTTGCCTCCAGTGCCTGAAGATAGGTTATGACTTCTGCCTGTTGCGCGGCATGACGCGGCACATAACGGCCGACTTGTACGTCTTCGGCCAGGATCGGTGTGAATGCTTGAATCGGCTCCCCGCTGCCCTGCAACCAGAATGTAGTGCGCTCTATGCCAACACTGGCGTGCGAGTCCAGCGTCACAGTGATGGACTCAACATCCGCCGCATGCTGCGTCAGCCAGTCAGCGAGCCGATTCATGTCGGCGTTGGCGCCTGTCACCGGCAGCGCCGCACCTTCAATGTCCAGGAAGTCGTTTTGGGGATCGATGATCAGCAGGTCAAATGAAGCCAAAGTTGCCGTCCATACAGGGCAGGCAAATCAGGCTGACTCGATGTCGCCCGACTGGATGCGTTTGACACCCTTGGCGCTCATCGCCTTCCAAGCGGCGGCCAGGGAACCGTTGAGGTCGATGGCGCGGGTCGCGTCTTCAATCACGTAAACCTCAAAGCCCAGTTTGCGCGCGTCCATCGCGGTCCAGGCAACGCAGAAATCAGTGGCCAGACCGGTCACGAAAACGGTCTTGATGCCGCGCTGTTTCAGGTAACCGGCCAGCCCCGTCAGCGTCTTGTGATCGGCTTCCTCAAACGCCGAGTAGCTGTCCACCGCCTTGTGATAACCCTTGCGCACAATGATCTGCGCAGTGGGTAGTTTCAGGTCCTTGTGCAGCGCGGCGTCGTCGGTGCCCTGCACACAGTGGTCCGGCCACAGCACCTGCGTGCCATAAGACAATTTGGTGGTCTCGAAAACCTTCTTGCCTGGGTAGCTGGTGGCAAAAGAGGCGTGGCCCTGGGTATGCCAGTCCTGCGTGACAACGATGTTCTCAAAAGCGCCAGCCAGCTTGTTGATGATGGGCACGACTTCGGCGCCTTTGCTGACCGGCAGGGTACCGCCGTCAACAAAGCAGTTCTGCACATCGACCACGATCAGTGCGGAATTGCCGGCCGGCTTGATCTTTGCGGCGGCAAAGACGTTGCCGATCAGGCCCAGGCCCAAACTGCCGACGATGCCGGCGCCGGCGGTTTTCAAAAGGGTTCTGCGGTGTGTGGATTGCATGGGGATACTCCGGGAGTGGGTTGAAGAAGACAGACACTGACAAATCATTCAGACGCTCAGGTAAGCGCGACGCACCGCTTCGTTGCTGGCGAGTTCGGCCATCGACGCCTGGTAACGAATCTGCCCCTTCTCAAGCACATAGGCCCGATCAGAGACCAACTCGGCAAAATGCATGTTCTGCTCCGACAGCAGAATGCTCACGCCTTGCTTCTTGAGCGCCAGGATCATGTGGGCCATCTGCTCCACAATCACCGGCGCCACGCCCTCGGAGGGCTCATCCAGCAGAACCAGATAGGGGTTGCCCATCAGCGTGCGGGCCACGGTCAACATCTGCTGCTCGCCACCGCTCATGCGCCCACCCATGCGGTTCGGCATCTCACCCAGGTTCGGAAACAGCTGGAACAAGCGCTCGGGCGTCCACAGCGGCGCCTCGCTGCCATCAGCCCAGCGCCGCGGTGCCTGCTGGCCAACCATCAGGTTCTCCGCTACTGTCAGGTCGGTGAAGATGCGGCGGTCTTCGGGCACATAACCCAGTCCCATACGCGCCGCGTGGTGCGGCTCGCTGCGCGAGATGTCCTGCCCCAGAAAAGTGATGCTGCCACGGCGCTTGCCCAGCATGCCAATCAGCGCTTTGAGCGTGGTTGACTTGCCCGCGCCGTTGCGTCCCATCAGGGCCACCACTTCACCGCGCTGCACCTTCAGGTCCACATCAAACAGGATCTGCGCCGCGCCATACCAGGCGGCCAGACCACGGGCCTCAAGCAGGGTTTCGGTCGGGGCAGACATCAAGCTGTCTCCCCGGCCACTTCGGCATGCAGTTTCTCGAAGGTCTTACCGCTGCCAAAGTACACCTCCTGCACCTTGGGGTGGTCGCGAATCTCCTGCGGTGCGCCCTCGGCAATCAGACGCCCGCGCGCCAGTACGATCAGCCGATCCGCATAGGCAAACACCACGTCCATGCTGTGCTCGGTGAACAGCACCGACATGCCGCGTTCCAGGACCAGTTGCTTGGTCAGGGCCATCAGTTCGTTGCGTTCCTTCGGTGCCATGCCGGCGGTGGGTTCATCCATCAGCAGCAGCTTCGGCTTGTTGGCCATGGCAATGGCCAGCTCGACGCGCTTGACGTCGCCATAGGCCAGCACATTGCAGGAGCGGTCCGCCTGTGCGCTCATGCCCACCTGCTCCAGCACGGCCATCGCTTCGTCCCGGCGGTAGTTGGCAGCACGACGCCAGGGCGAGAACAGTTTGCTGTCCTGCGACAGCAGCGCCATCTGCACGTTTTCAACCACGGTCAGCGAGGCAAAAGTCTCGGCGATCTGGAAGGTGCGACCCACACCCATATGCCAGATTTCGCGCGGTTTCAAGCCCACAAGTTCCACGCCGTCCAGCTGGATCGAGCCGGCGTCTGCACGCAGTTGCCCGTTCACCATGTTGAAGGTGGTGGACTTGCCGGCGCCGTTCGGTCCGATCAGCGCCAGCAGTTCGCCGCGCGCAAGGTCGAAGTGGACCTTGTCCACGGCCGTCACACCGCCAAAGGACTTGCCGAGATTGGCCACGCGAAGCAAAGGTACAGACGCTGGCAATGCAGATGTTGTCATGCCCCACCCTCCTGCTTTTGACTGCGCCGCTGCGTCAACTGCTGGATGAAGCCGGCAATGCCCTGCGGGAACAGCAGCACCAGAATCAGGATGATGGTGCCCAACATGGCGCGCCAGTAGTCGGTGTTGCGGGCCACCGTGTCATGCAGCCAGCTGAAAGTGATGGCCCCAACTACCGGCCCGGCCAGGGTCTGGATGCCGCCCAGCAGCACCATCACCAGACCATCGACCGACTTGCCAACCGACAGCGTCTCGGGCGAGATACTGCCCTTGGAAAATGCGTAGATCGCACCGGCCAATCCGGCAAAGGTGCCAGCCACAACGAAAGCGGCCCACTGCATGCGTTTGACATCCATGCCGATGGCATCGGAGCGCAGAACCGAGTCACGGCAGGCACGCAGCGCATAACCGAAAGGCGAAAACAAAAGCCGGCGCAACAGCAGCACAGCACCCGCCACCAGCGCCAGGGTGAGGTAGTAGTAATTGATCTTGCTCGACAGCCAGGGCGCCGGCCAGACCCCGGTCAGGCCGTTGCTGCCTCCGGTGAAACTGTCCCACTGGTAGGTGACAGCCCAGGTGATCTGCGCAAAAGCCAGCGTCAGCATGGCCAGGTAAACACCGGACAGACGCACCGCAAACCAGCCAAAAATCAGCGCGCCCAGCGCTGCCACCAGAGGCGCCAACAGCAAGGAGGCTTCCATCGGCAAACCGGCGCTGCGCGCCAGCAGTGCGGCGCCATAGGCACCGAGCCCGAAATAGGCGGCGTGCCCGAACGAATGCATGCCGGCCGGCCCCATGATGAAGTGCAGGCTGGCCGCAAACAAGGCAGCCACCAGCAGATCGATCATCAGCACCGTGGTGTAGGGCGACCCCGCTGTCACGATGGGCAACGCCATCAAAGCCAGTCCCAACACGGCAGCCGCGACAAGGTAGCTGCGGGAGGCACCGCGCAGCGGCTCTTCCTGCATGCCAACGTAACGGCTGGGTGCCTGGGCCCGACCCATCAGCCCCCAGGGCCGCGCCACCAGCACCGTGGCCATCACCAGGAACTCCACCACCAGCGTCAGTTTGGAAAACGACAGGCTGATGCCTGCGATCTGCACGACACCCAGCCAGATGCAGACCGCCTTGATTTCGGCAATCAAGAGCGCTGCTGCGTAGGCGCCGGGAATCGAACCCATGCCGCCCACCACCACGACGACGAAGGCTGCGCCAATGGTGTTAAGGTCCATTTCCAGATTGGCTGGTTCGCGCGCCAGTTGCAGGGCGCCGCCGAGTCCGGCCAGCAAGGCGCCCAAAGCAAACACCGCGGTAAAGAGCCATGCCTGATTGACGCCCAGTGCGCTGACCATCGCACGGTCCTGTGTCGCAGCCCGCACCAGCGTGCCCCAGCGTGTGCGCGTCAGCAGCAGCCAGAGCAGGCCCAGTACGACCGGGCCGACCACGATCATGAACAGGTCGTAGGACGGGAAGGCACGCCCCAGAATTTGCACCGCGCCGCGCAGACCGGGCGCCCTTGGACCCAGCAGTTCATCGGGGCCCCAGAACCAGAGCACGGCATCCTTGATCACCAGCACCAGCGCAAACGTGGCCAGCAACTGGAACAGTTCCGGCGCTTTGTAGATGCGCCGCAGCAGCGTCATTTCAATCAGGGCGCCGAATACGCCTACCACCAGCGGCGCCAACGCCACAGCGGGCCAGAAACCGATCACATCGCCCAGCCGCGCCACCAGGCTGTATGCGACATAAATACCGACCATGAAGAACGACCCGTGCGCAAAATTGACGATGCGCGTGACACCAAAAATGAGTGACAGGCCGGCCGCCACCAAAAACAGTGACGAGGCACCGGCCAGCCCGTTAAGCAACTGGGCCAAAAAGCCTGAGAAATCCATGACGGTCCTTCGACTGCGTGGGCTTGTTGGCCAGTTCGTCCTCTCAGTCGGGAGCGCGCAGCTTGGCAACCTCAGCGTCGGATGGCAGGTACTTGGCGCCGTCGAAATAGCTGTAATCAACCATCACGCCTTTGCCGCCGTCGTTCTTGGTCTTGCCCACATACGCGCCCATGGTGGACTGGTTGTCCTGAGCGCGGTAGGTGATCTTGCCAAACGGGGTGTCAACCTGCAGACCCTTGAAGGCCACCACAAGTTTCTCGGTGTCGCTGCTGCCGGCCTTCTTCAGACCAGCCACGATGGACTTGACAGCGGAGTAACCCACCACCGATCCCAGGCGCGGATAGTCCTTGAACTTGCCCTGGTAGGCTGCCAGGAAGGCTTTGTGTTCAGCCGTCTGGATACCGTTCCACGGATAGCCGGTGACGATCCAGCCGTTCGGCGCTTCTTCCTTCAGTGGGTCCAGATACTCGGGCTCACCGGTCAGCACGCTGACCACTTCACGGCCCTGGAACAGGCCGCGGGTATTGCCTTCACGCACGAACTTGGACAGGTCGGCACCAAACAGCACGTTGAAGATCGCGTCCGGCTTGGAGTCCGCCAGTGCCTGCACCACGCTGCCGGCGTCCAGCTTGCCCAGCGGTGGCGCCTGCTCGGCCACAAATTCGACGTCAGGCTGTGCTGCCTTGAGCAACTGCTTGAAAGCCGCCACCGCGGACTGGCCGTATTCGTAGTTGGGGTAGACCAGAGCCCAGCGCTTTTTCTTCAGCTTGGCCGCTTCCGGTACCAGCATGGCGGCCTGCATGTAGGTGCCCGGGCGCAGACGGTAGGTGTACTTGTTGCCACTGCCCCAGATGATCTTGTCGGTCAGAGGCTCGCCGGCGAGGAAAAAGAACTTCTTCTGCTTGGCAAAGTCAGCGACTGCCAGACCCGTATTGGACAGAAAGGTGCCCATCAGCACATCAATCTTCTCGCGCGAAATCAGCTCCTCGGCAACACGCACTGCATCGCCCGGATTGGCGTTGTCGTCACGCGTGATCAGTTCGATCTTCTTGCCGTTGACGCCACCGGCCGCATTGACCTCGTCCACGGCGAGCTCCATACCCTTCTTGTAGGGCTCCAGAAAAGCGGGTTGCGCCTTGTAGCTGTTGACCTCGCCGATCTTGATCACACTCTGTGCATGTGCTGCAGGGAGCATGGCGCAGGTCATGGCGAAGCCGGCCGTGTACAGCATCGTTCTTATCATCTTCATGTCAAATCTCCTCAATCAAAAAAACAAAAGTCCACCGTCAAAAAATCTAGCGCAGGCCGTCCTGGCCCACGATCTCGCTGACTTGCAAACCACCAATGCGCGGCAAAGGGCGTCCGCTGGCAGTAACCACCACCGCCACCACAATCTCGTTGGCACGCGGCGCATCGCTGACGCGGGCCTCCATCGCATCAAAGTGGCTGCGCACAAAGGCAGCGTCCTTGTGCCCCAGCGGCACATCCAGCGCACTGCCCAGGCCACCCATTTTCTTGGCGGAGGGCACCAGGGCAGCACCCTTTTCAACGGCCTTGCGCAATGGTGCGCCGAGCTTGGGGTGCAGTATGGCGGCGGCATGTTCGAGCTCACCGGCTTCGCCCACGATGGCGCCCTTGCCGTAACTCTGTGCCTGCGCCGGCGTGATGCCCAGCGCCTCAACGCACTTGCCGCCCAGCAGTCCACCCAGTTTCTCACCGATGGCAATCAGCTCATCAAGCTGCTGCGAATACTTTCCGGCGTAGGGATTTTCAATCACCGCCATGGCCAGCGCCCTGCGGGTCGGAGGGCTCACAGCCTGACCCATTTCAATCAGGGTTTCATCCACCTGAACAATGATTTTCCGAATCTTGGCGCTCATGGTCTTTCCTTCAGATATTGGTGGTAGCAGGGTTTCAGCGCAAGCCGTCCCATTTGCTGATGGCGCTGGCTGCCAGGCCGCCGACGCGGGCGTGAATCCGCGGCCCCGTACTCATCACCAGAAAAAAAAACAATCTCCTGCGCCGAGGGTGCCCCTGGAACGCGGACTTCCATCGCATCAAAGTGGCTGCGCACATAGCTGGCATTGATGTGCGTGAGCGGCACGTCCAGCGCGGCGCCCGGTCCGCCAACCTTTTTGGTCGATGGCACGATGGCCAGCGCATTGCCAGGCTGCCCGGTCTTGCTCTCGCCCTGCCCCTTGGTGTAACTGGCGATATCACCCTTCCAGCCCAGCAACTCGCGCATCGCGTAGCCGCCGGGCACATGCCAGAGCGCGCCGTGTTCGAGTTCGCCATCGGCGCCGATGATGGCCCCTTTGCCATAGCCCTCGATGCGATCGGCCGTCACCTGCATGGCGGCGAGCAGGCGCCGCGCCATCTCGACACCCACCGGCTGCAACTCATCCATCATGGGCAGGATGTCGCTCTCGTAGCGACCCGCAAAGGGGTTAGTCAGCACGGCACCGATAGCGCCACGCACGAGAGGTGTTGTAGCAATCGGCCCAAATTCATGATGGATTTGCTCCACCTGCGTAAAGATGCGTCTTGTTTCAATCATGACTGTGCGTCCATCCCGTCTTTCATGCAAATACCGCGCCAGTTTGCCGCTGGCACACCAACGCTGCCGACCAGATCAGGCCCTCACGCTGCAAGGCTTGCGCGCACAGCAGTCCGGCGTGCAAGGCCTGCTGCACCAGTTTGGCCTCCAGCAGCGGCACATCAACCGTGACCGCCATGTCACCCAGATCCGAATCATCTTTCAGCTCACACGCGGATCGCCGCACGATTCGATCATCGATCACATCGACCGCATTGGCAATCACGGTTGCCGCCGCATCGGCCGCTGCCGCTGTGCCGGCCAGCACCGTCACGCTGTCGGCAATGCCCAACGAAAAACTGCGTCCGCGCCAACCGCTGGTGGCCACGCCGCGCACCGGCATCCGGCTTGTCACTTCAAACTGGCCGTCGCTGCGAATGCCTTGCTGCAGCGCCTGCGCATCGAGATGCGCCAGGTCAGCGTAGAGGCCGACCCGCACCGACTGCGAACTTGCCAGATGCAATGCAATGTCGCCACCGTTGTTGATCCATGCGCGCTCCACACCCGGCCTGTCATAGCAGCCGACCAGTTCCTGGGCAACGGCGCCGGCCACCGCCGCCATCGGTGTGATGTAGTTGCTGGCAAAAGGTTCGCAGGCCTGCCACATGCGTCGAGCAATGCGTCCTCGCAGGGGACAGCGTCCCCGCACCGGCAAACGCAGCAGTGGCAGTTCCTGCACCAGTTCGTCGAGCACGTGCGCAAAACGCTGCCACGCTGCTTCGTGCGCTGCTTCGAGCGCAACGGCACCGCCCTCGGCACCGATGACGATGTCCATCGGGCCGTGCTGGAAATGCCAGCGGCCGTCGGAGAATCGTGTGCGTGATGCAGACATCGGTGATCGCGCGTTCAGCCGAGCATGGGCGGCTGTCCCAGCGGCCAGGGATTGTTATCAGAGGCCTGCACCCACTGCCTGCTCAGCGGTGCACCTTCGCTGTGCCACGCGCCCCTTTGCAGCGCATCTTCCAGCGTGCGCACGTAGTCCATGTGCCCACCGAGCGCTTGATAGTCGTCCAGCTTCATGCTGAACTCGATAGGCGCAATGATGGCCGGCGTCGGCACGGTGCCAAAACTGTTGTCGGGCATGCGCATGACATCCACCATCACGGTGATGCCGCCACCCGGCCAGACGTAGGTCGGGGCACCGCCGCAGGTCACGTTGACCAGCGCGTTCTTGATGGCACGCGTCAGCAGCACCGGGTTCTCGGTCACACCGGCGCGCAGGCTGCCACCGGCGCCAGCCAGAAAGAGCACGGTTGTCAGCGCGGGTTCGCAGTTTTCGCCAACACGGTCCACCACGGCGCGCACTTCCGAGGGCATCTCCTGCTCCACCGGTTTCAACGCCTCATCCAGCACGTACCAGCTGGCGTGCTCGCCGGTGGTGGATGTCATCAGCAGGCGCAGTCCGGGCCAGGCCACTTTGGCGTCCCAGCCCTCGATGATGGACAGCGGGTCGGCAATGTCGGTGCCGCCCCAGCCGGTGCCCGGATTGGCCACCTGAAAATAGCGACCGGGCGTGGACTTGCGACCGTGCATCTGAATGCCCGAGGGTCGCATGTCCAGACAACGACCCGCCTGATGCTCGGTCAGGACGCCGGTGATGTGATCGTCCACCACCACCACCTCGTCCGCCTTGCCGAGCAACTGCTCGGCAAAGATGCCGACGGTCGCGGAACCGCAACCGACGCGCATGCGCTTTTCCTCGACCCCGTTGACAACAGGCGCTCGACCGGCCTGAATCAGGACCTCGGAGCCACCTTCAATCGAGAGCGTGACGGCCTGCTTGTTGCCCAGCGCCATCATCATCTCGACGGTGATTCGTCCCTCTTTCTTGCTGCCGCCAGTGAGGTGGTGCACACCGCCCAGCGACAGCATCTGCGAGCCGTATTCCGCCGTGGTGACATGACCAACCACCTCGCCCTTGCAGCGCACAGGAGCCTGCTCCGGCCCCAGAAAGCGGTCGGTATCGATCTTCACTTTCAAGCTGCAATAGCTGAAGATACCTTCAGTTACCACGGTCACCGTATCAACGCCTGCCACCTTGGCGGCAACGATGAACGGCGCCGGTTTGTAGTCAGGGTAGGTGGTCGAAGAACCGACGCCGGTAATGAAGACATCGTCGCCGGTCAGCAGTTCTGTGCCGGGCAGCTGCGCGCTGGCAGCGTCCTGGCTATCCCGCGCCAGAAAGGGAACCAGTACAGGCTCCGCTTTGCTCAGCTCGCGACGCAGCATCAGCACCGGATCGACGCGCACCAGAACCCCTTCACGATTCGCATAGCGGTCACAGGCACCTGTTCGGCCATCCGTGATCTGACACAGCACCGGGCACGCGTTGCACGCAATCTTCGGGCGTGGTGCAGCGTCAATTTTTGTGGGTGCGGTCATGGCTTTAACTGTAGCGTGAGTTCTATTTCTTCGCCAGGATCGCGGCGCGCACACGGTCCGGCGTCGCCGGAATTTGCCGCACACGAACGCCCACTGCGTTGTGGATGGCGTTCAGAATCGCGGGCGCCGTGGCGACCAGCGCCGGTTCGCCAACACCTTTGGCACCATAGGGACCTAGCGGCTCCCTGTCTTCGACGATGTGAACCGTGATCGGCGGAATGTCACCCACCGTCGGGATCACGTAATCGTGCAGGTTGTCGGTGCGTCCACTGATGTACTCTTCCATCAGCGCCAGACCCAGGCCCTGTGCGATACCACCGTGAATCTGCCCTTCCACCTGGGTCGGATTGACGGCCCGTCCGACATCGTGCGCGGCGTGAATGTGCAGCACCCGAACCGTGCCGAGTTCCTTGTCAACTTCCACTTCGGCAACCTGCGCAGCAAATCCGTACGTGGCATAGGGCACACCCTGACCGTTGGCATCAAGCGGTACGGTCGGCGGATTGAAGTAGCCCTGGCCAGCGAACACATCGCCACGCTCATTGGCCGGCAGACTGCTCAGATCCAGTTGCCGCTCGACACCATCGTCGACGCCGGTCAGCTTGCCTGCGCTCAGGCTTAAGCTGGCGTTCGGCCCGAGACCCAGCGCCTGCAACAACAGGCGTCGCAGATCTTCACCAGCGAATCTGGCAGCGTTGCCGGACACGAAGGTTTGACGCGAGGCCGATGACTTGCCCGCATCTTCAGTCAGATCGGTGTCGCCCATGACCTGATCAACCAGCGCCACCGGCAGCCCCACCGCATCGGCAAAGATCTGCGGCATCACAGTGCCGCTACCCTGCCCGATTTCCTGCGCGCCGTTGTACAGAAAGAGCCGACCATCGCGACGCAGCGCCGCCGTCATGGTGGACGGATTGGCGATCACCGTGTTGCCGATGCCGTACCACATGCTGGCCACGCCGACACCGCGTCGCAGGGGGCTGTTGCCAGCCTCGGCTTGTGTGTTGAAAGCCAGCACTGTCGTCTGCGCCGCCTGCCAGGCTGGCCGCAAGACTTCCAGACACTGCACCATGCCAACGCTCGCCGTAAGCACCTGTCCGGTCGCGGTCGCCTGACCAACCCGAATCGCGTTATTCAGTCGGAATTCGAGTTGATCCATGCCGACCTTGTGCGCCAGTTCGTCGAGCAGTGCCTCGGTCACTATGTGCGCCTGTGGCACACCGAAACCGCGAAAGGCACCGGAGATCGCGTTGTTGGTGAACACCGCCCTCGTGAGCGCCCGCAGGTGCGGCACAAAGTATGGACCGGTGGAATGCACCGGCACCCGATTCGCCACGGTAGCGCCCCAACTGGCGTAGGCACCCGTGTTGAAGTCGCCATGAAAGTCCAGCGCAGTGAGCATCCCCCCGGCGTCGCAGCCGAAGCGCGCGCGAATGCGCGACGGGTGCCGCTTGGTGGTGGACTGCATCGATTCCCATCGGCTGTAGACCGTGCGCACCGGCCGCTTGAGCCGCCAGACAGCCAGCGCCAGCAGCGGCTGGATCGAGACATCAAGCTTGCCGCCAAAACCGCCGC
>CAIYGK010000033.1 GCA_903925725.1 uncultured beta proteobacterium
AAATCTTTTTAGAAAATAGCTCCGAAATGATTTATCTCTTCCTGTTTGGAATGCGTGATTGATCACAAATCCAGAAAGCAGAAAGAATAGAATTACTGCCTCTTGTCAAAATCCGAACAAACTTCTGACATTAATTCCTTCTATTACTATGTGAACTGGTAGGCTGTGATGCAGAACAACATATATTGATGCAAAGCCCCTCAGTGCTTCCAGTTTAACTGGTTTCATAATTTATATAACCATATATATGCATATGAATCAGGAACACTTCCAGTGTATTGCGGACTAATCCAGTCTAACCCACGGCGGAGGCTCACCGCCATCGAGTAACCAGCGATAAGTAACCAAGAATTGTGCACTGATCCGCTCCCAGGAAAAGTCACGTTCCACCCACACACGTCCAATCTGTCCCATTTCTCTGAGGCGCTGCGGCGATGTTGCGAGAGCCTGTTCGAGACATGCAACCAACGGAGCAACACCAATCTCTATCCACCATCCCGCTCCGTGCTCTTCCAACCTTGCCCATGGCGCTCCGTGTGTAACGATAGTGGGCGTACCCGCTGACAAGGCCTCAGCCACCGTGATTCCGAAATTTTCAGAATGCGTTGGCAGTACATATAGGCTTGCATCCCTAAAAGCTTGCCACTTTTCAGCGCCGAACAACGGCCCACGAAACACAATCCGCTTCAACTGTAACGTATCTGCCAGCGCTTGCATCTCCGCCAAGTAACCACCATTGTCCGGGCCGGCGACAACCAAATCCCAATCAGGGAATCTGTGTTCAACTGAATGCCATGCGTGCAGAAGAATATCAACTCCTTTCTTTGGGTGAATCCGACCTAGAAATAACAACTGCCGCCTAGCGCCACCCTGCTTTTGTTCCAGGGGATGCAGATTAACGCCGCAAGGAATGATACAAACCGGTTGCTTGAACCCGAGCCGTCTAATGTCCGCATACTCGCTTTCCGCAGTGGCATGAAAACAAGCAGCGGTCCGCAATGCTGGCCCCTGAAATAATTTCCAGAAAACATTTTTCACCAATGCACTTCTCGCAAGTGCCCAAGATGACAGCGCACCATGAGGTGAAACCAGCAACTGGCAGTTTGATTTTGAGCAAGCGTTACCAGCATAAACGTTGGGCATCATCCACAGACCATGATTATGGATAATATCCACTTTTCCTGACTTAACCTCAGCCAGAAGCCAGCGTCGCATCTGCGGTGACAGGCCTAGTCGACGGGGTCCCCTCCCCAGGGGAAAGCTCGTCAGATACTTTGGCTGACTTGGCAGCCGTGACCACTCCAAAGCGGCAAGCCGCACATCTACACTAGACGCAATCATCGAGTTACAAAGATTCCTGACGACATCTGCAACGCCGTCCGCCTCTTCCGATATGGTGGGTACTACACAAATTACTTTCACTCTTCGTTCTCCATACTTAAGGATCGTTTCCAAAACTCACCGCCAAAGCAAGCTTGATGCGATGAATATCGTGCAATGAAACAGGCAGCCTGAATTTTGATGAAACCGCGGTCTATTGTCTCAAAGTCTGGCTTGTTTTTCTGTCGATTTCGACCAACTGGTCGTTTTTGGATGCAATCATAAAGTGGTATGTAGAAATCGCCTCCTCACCATCCACAGGTTCGACAGTATGACCAGTGTGAAGAGCCAGGCCGTGTTCTTCTTCAGTCCCAGGTAGCGCACATTGGTGTGGCCAAACTGGCGCTTGACGACCCGAAACGGGTGCTCTACCTTGGCTCGGATACTGGCTTTAAGCTGTTCTATCCTGTCGAGTATGGCGCCCAGCGGGCTCTGTTTATCCAGCACTCTTCGTTTTCTAGGTCGCATCGCAATATGCCAGTTTGCCATGATGCCCTGGACTTCTTCGCGCTTGGTCTCATGTGCAAATGGCGGTGGACCGGTGACTTTGGGCGGCGCCACAGCCGTCACCTGCGAAACAAACTCGCGCCAGGGCACAACACCTTCCATGAGTTCAAGCAGTTCCATCTTGCGCGTGCGTCGGCTGCAAAGGTTCAGATCAAGGGCTTGTTGGTTCATGCGCGGATTGTCGCTGCGTGCGCGCGTATTACTTATGCATCGGGGGAGCTTTGAACACCTTCCTTAGCATAGTACTCAACAAAAGCGAAACCAAAAAAAGTTGCACCAAATATTTTAAAAATATGCCAATATCATTGCGAAACGCAAGCAAGAAAGCCACATATAGCAAGGGGGCTGCTGCGTAAACCAACGTCACATGCCCAACCCGTGCAGCCCGGTTGTTCACTCTCCCAATGAGGCCACCTAGTAAACAAAAAACCAATGGAGAAAACCAACCGAAATCAACATAGGATTGC
>CAIYGK010000034.1 GCA_903925725.1 uncultured beta proteobacterium
CGCTGTCGCTGACCGGGCGCTTGCTGGCCGCCACCATGCTGCGGCCAGGTGAAGTGCCCAAGGCGGTCTCGGCTGCGGTGGCAGGTCCGCTGCAGACCGGACCGGGCAACGATGCAGCGCCCCTGTCACGCGCGCTGTTACAGACGCTTTCCAGCAGCGGGCTTTTTTACGAATCACATCAGGCCGAATGGGTTGCGGGCACGCGCAGCCTGGCGCAGATCCTGCAGGAGCCGCAGGGCCAGTTGCCGGCCTCTGGGCAACGTGACGAGCGCATGATCCAGACGCAGGCCGTGCCACTGGTTCAACAGCAGCTTGCAGCGCTGGATACGTCAGCGGTGCAGATGCAGCTCGAGATCTGGCCGCGGCAATGGATGCAATGGACGGTAGAAGAGCATCACACGAGCTCCGATCCGGACGAACAGCAGGAGGCACAGTCCAGCTGGTCAACCAGCTTGCGTCTGGAGTTACCGCAGCTTGGCGAGCTCAATGCATCGCTGGGTTTTGGCCTGGATGGTGTGCGCATCCGCATCCATGCTTCAAGTGCTGACAGCGCGACGCTTTTGCAGACGCACCGTGCGGCCCTTCAGGAAGCGCTGGCTGCGGCCGACCTGCCCACCGCCAGCATTGTCATTGCACATCATGGACAGGCCTGAAGCGCAGCGTTCGGCGATAGCTCTGGCCTACTCGGCCGATGACGGGGCGCCGCGCGTGGTGGCCAAGGGACGCGGTCTGATCGCCCAGATCATCATCGAACGCGCCCACCAGCACGGCGTCTTTGTACACGAGTCCAGAGAACTGGTGGCTCTTCTGATGCAGGTTGATCTGGACCAGCGCATTCCGCCGGCCCTGTACCGCGCGGTGGCAGAATTGCTGGCGTGGGTTTACAAACTGGAGCGCGCTGGATTGAGCGACATGGCGGCACCGCCCGGGGCGCAAGTATCATAAAATTCCGACCTTCAGGAGCACTTCAGGCCCATGACTGATCACACCCACCAGCAGCGATCCAAAGTCGATATCGCGGGCGCCGACCGCGACAAGTACCTTGTGCATTGGCGCACGGAAATCGTCGCGATCGTGAACGAGCTGTGCCATATTGGCAGCCCGGTCACGGCTTATATTGACGGCCATGAAGACGACTTCATCCTGACCACCATCGTCGCGGTCAAGCTGGAGCAGAACACGATGTTGCTGGACTTCGGTGCTGATGCTGCAGCCAACAGGCGGGCCATGCACACGGAACGGATTGTTTGCGACACGACTCTTGATGGAATCAAGATCCAGATGAGTGCCGAAGCTTTTCGCCCTGCCCGCTTTGAGGGCCGCGATGTTTTTGCGATGACCATGCCCGAGACCCTTTTGCGCTTGCAGCGAAGAGAGTATTACCGCATCGGAACACCGCGTTTCAATCCCTTGTTGTGCATCATTGCGCCCGACCAGCTGCCGCGCGGTGTGTCGGGCGATATGGTGATTGACGATATCAGCTGTGGCGGTATTGCCTTTGGTTTGTCCGATGCCATGACCGGGATCGAAACCGGAACGCGTTTCAACCATTGCCGCATACCGCTGCCCGAAATCGCGGAAGCGACGACCAACTTTGGCGGGCTCTACAGCGGCAGCCGCCGCATGTCGCTGCCGGAATCGGTTGAGGTGGTTACGGATATTGTGGTCCGGGGTATGGTCGAAATCACGTTTCCGAATGGTGTCAAGCACCGGCACGCCGGCTGCGAATTCATCAACATGCGCGAGCGCGACCGTTCACTGGTGCAGCGCTACGTCAGCAAGCTCGAACACGAACGCAGGTACCGGGCCGCGTCGCGATGATCAGCGCTGCGGCGCAAAACAATAATGAGCCCTGATTCTGCCGTGATGCGCTGGATCGTCGAGATCCTGCTAGTCATGCTTTGCGCAATCCTGCTTGCCAGAAGTGCTCTTTCGCACCGCCGCCGCCTCCATGAAGTTGAGCAACTCGGCCGCAATCTGGCGCAGCGCAGTCATGAAGCCCTGGCGCGCGAAGCTGAATTCAACTGTGCCGAAGCGGTTGCCAAAGTGGGGCGCTGGGTCTATGACGCCGAGACCGATACCGTCCGATTTTCTGCCGAGGCTTGCCGCATCTTTGGCCTGCCCAAGGATGCGATGGAGACCAGAAAATCCTATTTCGCACGCGTGCATCCTGATGACCGCGAGGCGCTCGTTGTCGATTGGCTGTGTGCCGTCAATCAGTGCAAACCATTTGACAACGAACATCGCATCCTGGTTGGTGACGAGACCCGCTGGATCCGGCAACAGGCAGAAACTTCATATGACGCACTGGGCAGACCGCGCTTTATCGGTGTAACAAGAGACATCACATCTCAAAAGAGCCGTGAAGCCGAACTCATGGCAGTGCAGAATCGCCTGATCGCAACACTCGACGCGATCCCTGATCTTTTGTTCGAAGTCGATCTGGATGGCCGATACCATTACTACCACTCGTCGCGCGATGATCTGCTGTTCAATTCGCCGGAGTACCTGATTGGCAGAACGGTCAGCGAAGTGCTTCCAACTGAGGCAGCACAGACCGTCCTGTCAGCATTGCGCGAAGCGCACGAGAATGGCCGATCCAACGGCAAACAGTTCGAATTGACGTTGCCCCATGGCCGGGCCTGGTTCGAGCTTTCGGTGTCTGTCAAACCGGTCGAACCGGACCAGGAACCCCGCTTTATTGTGCTGTCGCGCGACATCAGTCTGCGCAAGCAGGCTGAATTGTCCCTGCGTCAAAGCGAGATGTGGTTTCGCGACCTGCTGCAGAATGCCCCGTCCGTGGCGGTCCAGGGTTTTGCGCCGGACGGCACGGTACGCTACTGGAACCAGGCTTCCGAGCAAATTTATGGCTATACGGCGCAGGAAGCAATTGGACAAGATTTGTATGACTTGATTGTTCCAACGGAACTGCGCGATGAAGTTCGCTGCACCATCGAACAAATGGCGCAGAGCCGGGTGGCGTCCTCAACCGTAGAACTCTCCATGGTACGAAAGGATCGCTACCGTAAGGCGGTTCTGGTCAGCTACGCCGTCATGCAATCTCACTTGGGTGCGCCCGAGCTATTCTGTTTTGGCATCGACCTGTCAGAGCTCAGGGCGGCGGAAGCTGAAGTGCGGACCAGCTCGCAATTTCGCGAGTTGCTGCTGGAGGCTATCCCGCTGCCTGTATTTCACAAGGATGCATCGGGGCGCTATACCGGGTGCAATTCGGCGTTTGCGCAGTTTATCGGCAAGAGCAAGCAGGAGTTGACGGGCACATCCGTGTTTCAAATTTCTCCCCAGCCTTTGGCAAACAATTACCGGGACAAGGATCTGGAACTGCTCAATGGCCCTGCCGACACGCAGACCTACGAAAGCGCGGTGCTGCATGCCGATGGCAGCTTGCACGATGTCATCTTTCACAAAGCGCGCATGGTAGATGAATCGGGCAGACCGTCCGGCATCATTGGCGCCATCACTGATATTTCGGAAGTCAGGCAGATGGAGGCGATGCGTGACCATCTGGAAGCGCAATTGCGTGAGTCGCAGAAGATGGAGGCCCTCGGTACGCTGGCGGGCGGTGTGGCGCACGACTTCAACAACTTCATTACAGCGATTGTTGGCAATACGGAACTGGCACGCCAGGATGTGGGTCCAGCGCACCCGGCTTTGACGAGCCTCAACGAAATTCGCAAGGCGAGCCGACGGGCGAAGGATCTGGTGCAACAGATTCTTGCATTCAGCCGGCGGCAGGTCCTCGAGCGCAAAGTCATATTGCTGGCGCCCATCGTATTTGAATCCACCAATCTCATGCGCGCCGGCATGCCCGCAGGGCTTCATCTGAACATCCTGTGTGCGCCAGACGCGCCACCGGTACTTGCCGATGCGTCGCAGATCGAGCAGGTGCTGGTCAATCTGTGCACCAACGCATGGCATGCCTTGCAGGGCAAGACGTCTGGCCAGATTGAAATCCGTCTGGAAGCTTACGAACAAGTCTCTGGCGCGACTCAGGAGGCGCCCGGCACGGGCGCGCCGCCTGGTCTTGCAGACGGCCTCTACACCCGTCTGGTGGTAAGCGATACCGGGCACGGCATGGACGAGGCCACGCGCAAGCGCATTTTTGAGCCGTTTTTTACCACCAAACCCGTCGGAGAAGGCACGGGCCTTGGTCTCGCCGTAGTGCATGGCATTTTGCAAGAGCACCAGGCAAGCCTGGCCGTGCACAGCACAGTGGGTCAAGGAACAAGCTTTCTGATCTATTTTCCTGCCGCCAAAGCGGAGCTACTGACCGACGCTGTCGCGCCGCAGCGAAAGAAGGTATCGCGCCGGCTGCGGGACGCGTCGCATGATAACGAGCAAAGCGCACCCCAGTTGCATGGTCGGGGTATGCGTATTCTCTATCTGGACGACGATGAGTCGCTTGTCTTGTTGACCACCCGCCTGCTGGAGCGCCAAGGGTATCGGGTGAGCGGGCACACTGATGCGCGGGCGGCGCTGGCAGAGCTTGCCGCCTGCGCCGGGCAGTTTGATCTGGTGATTTCGGACTACAACATGCCGGTGATGTCCGGGCTCGAAGTAGCGCAGGCGACGCTGCTGATCCGCGCCGATCTACCGGTGGTACTCACATCGGGCTACATCACTGAAGAGTTGCGTGCCAGTGCGCCAGCAGCGGGTGTACGTGAACTGATCTACAAGCCCAGTACTGTCGAGGAACTGGGGGACGTGGTGACGCGCCTGCTCAAGACGCTATACCCCTGAGTGCCCGCATGACGACCGAGTGAATCAGACCTGCATGGCCATAATTTCATGGTAGGCCGAAACCAGCCGGTTGCGCACCTGAACCATCTGCTGGAATGACAGGTTGGCCTTCTGCATCGATATCATCACATCACTCAGATTGGCGTTGGGAGCACCAAGCTCGAAGTCGCGCGCCAGACGATTGGCTTCAAGCTGGCTGTTGTTGACGCCATCAAGAGAGTTCTTCAGCAAGGTCGCAAAGTCCTTTCCTGCGACCGGTGCCGCAACACCCCGGGCGCCTTGACCCGCGCCTGCAGCTGCGGCACGAAGCTGGCCAAGCATGTTGTCTATCGCACTGGTGTCCATTCTCTTCTCCTTGCATCAATTCATTGCTTCCAGACGGTATTGGCGCAGCTTGTAACGCAGGGCGCGCTCACTGATGCCGAGCCGATCCACCGCTTGTTTGCGTGAGCCATTCACCGCCTTCAGTGTTTCCAGGATGTGCACGCGCTCCATTGACTTCATGTCCATGGTTGCGCTGCCAACAGCGTCGTTTGCTTCAACCGGACGCAGGCGGTAACGCTGCACCAATTGCAACAATCGCCCTGACTCAAACGGCTTGGCCAGATAATCACTCGCACCCTCGTGCAATGCCTCGACAGCGTGCTCGATGTCGCCAAAGGCCGTCATCAGAACCACCGGAACCTGTGCATGCAGACGCCTGATCTCACGCAGCAATCCAAGTCCGTCCAGCACCGGCATCTGGATATCACTGATCACCAGACCAACGCTCTGCCCTGCCATGGCCGACAACGCCTCGCGGCCGTCGGCGGCAGAAATGACGGCGTAGCCGGCGATCTCCAGTGTGATGCACAGAGCATCGCGCAGGTCACGGTCGTCTTCAGCAATCAGCAGTGGCAGCGACGTCATGGTCGACTCCGGTCATGCAAACAGACTCCTGGGCGGGGCTTGCAACCACGCGCAGCAGAGGCAGTTTGAGCGTGAATTGGCTGCCTGCACCGGGTGTGGAACAAGCGCTGACACTGCCACCGTGTGCCTCGGCCACGGTGCGGACAATCGCCAGCCCCAGACCGGTTCCACTCCTGCGCGTAGTGAAGAAAGGCTCGAACAAACGCGCCTGTACCTCGGGTGTGATGCCGGTCCCTGTGTCGCTGACGCAGATGGCGACGTGGTCGTCATCGATCGCCGCCGACAGAGTGATCCGACCGCCACCGGCGCACGCGCGCACGGCATTGTCCAGCAGGCTCACCAGTGCAGCGGTGAGCGCCGGTCGGTCACCCTGCAGTGCGCGTCCGCCGCCAAGGTCGTAAAGCTCGATCGCCACGCCTTGCAACCGTGCCTGCGGTTGCATGACCTGGAGTGCATCGTGCAAGAGCTCGGTCACGGCAACCCGCTGAAAGCTGGCGTCGACGCCGCGTGCAAACTGCAAGGTGTCCCCGATCAGCCTTTCCAGATCGCGCAGGCGTTCCACTGTTTTGGCGGTGAAGCGCGCGCGCACCGACGCCGGCAGGGAGGGCTCTCCCAGTTGGGATGCATAGAGCAGCGCGGTGGCCAACGGCGTGCGCAACTGGTGCGCCAGCCGTGCCGCCATCTCACCCATCGCAGCCAGCCTTTCCTTGCGTGCGGCCGACTCGCGAAGCGCCTCCTTTTCAGCGAACTGGCGCCGCAACTCGCCATTGGCCAGTTCGAGTTGCTGTGTCAGCACAAGCGCCTGCTGCTGCAACTCCATGTAGGCCGTGCAGAGCTCGGACGAGGCAGAGTTGAACACCTGAAACGCCTGTTCCAGTTGTTGCGGTCTGAGTGAGCTGAGCTGATTCATGAGGGAAGC
>CAIYGK010000035.1 GCA_903925725.1 uncultured beta proteobacterium
GCAATGCAGACGGCAAGCGCATGAACGGCAATGAATTCACCGCGCTGATGGTGTTGGCCACCGTCGCCAGTTTCACACCCGGACCCAACACGACGCTTTCCACCGCGTTGGCCGCCAACCTCGGCTTGAGGCGTTCAATGCATTTTGTGCTGGCAGTGCCGCTGGGTTGGGGTTTGCTCTTGTGCATCTGCGCCGGTGGTGTCGGAGCCTTGGTGCTGGCAGTGCCGATGCTCCGTATCGGCATTCAAAGTCTGGGTGTTGCGTACCTGCTATGGCTTGCCTACAAACTGGCGCGCCCTGCGACCCTGGCGCAGGCCGATGCAGCGCAGCTCGAAGTCACTTTCTGGCAGGGCGTGATGTTGCAGTTCCTCAACATCAAGGCCTGGATGCTGGCACTGACCGTCGTGGCGGGCTGGATGGCAGGGCATGCTGACGCGGTAGAACGTTTTGCCATCATCCTGCCGCTGATGCTGGCGTTTGGTTTGGCCAGCAACCTCAGCTATGCACTCATGGGATCCTTGCTGCGTGACTGGCTCAGTGGTCCGAACGATTCCAACCAACGCCTGCACTGGTTCAACCGCTTCATGGCGCTGGTGCTGCTCGCCACGGCTGCCTGGATGAGCACGTTTTGATGCTCGGCCATGACGTCCGCAAAGGGCTTTGGCTGGGCCTGCTGGCGGTGACGATCTTTGCCCTCACGCTACCGATGACGCGCATGGCGGTGGGTACGCCGCAAGAGCCCCAACTCTCAGGCGTGTTTATCGCCGTTGGACGTGCCGTTGTGGCGGCGCTTCTGTCGGCAGTGTTCTTGTGGCTGACGCGTGCGCCCTGGCCGCAGCGTACCGACTGGCGCCCGTTGGGCATCGTGGCGCTGGGGGTGGTGTTTGGTTTTCCCCTTTGCACATCGATTGCCATGCGCCATGTCGAAGCGGTCCACGCCAGCGTGATTGTGGGTGTGCTGCCGCTGGCAACAGCGGCGGTAGGCGCCTGGTTGCACCGGCAACGGCCTTCAGGTGGTTTCTGGTTTTGCGCTGGCCTGGGGACAGCGCTGGTCGTCGCGTTTGCCTTGTTGCGCTCAGGCAGAGCCGGGTTGATGCTGGCTCCGGCAGACTCATTGCTGCTGCTTGCCATGGCCTGCGCGGCTATCGGCTATGGCTATGGCGCCCAGCTTTCGCAACGCATGCGCCCTGACTATGTGATCTGCTGGGCATTGCTGATTTCCTTGCCGGTCACCCTGCCGCTGGCGATCATCGAGTGGCCGCAGCCAGTCATCACAGTGAAGGCGTGGTGGGCTTTTGTCTACGTGGCTGTGTTTTCCATGTGGCTGGGATTTTTCGCCTGGTACCGCGCTCTGGCGCTGGGCGGCACGGTGCGTGTCAGCCAGTTGCAGTTGTTGCAACCATTCCTGGGTATGCTGTTTGCCGTGCCGCTTCTAGGCGAAACGCTGGACTGGGTGAGCGCCGGCTTCGGTCTGGCAGTCATAGCAGTGGTTTTTGCTGGTCGCAAGATGCCGATCAACAGCGCTGTTTCAACCGTAAAAGAGGATGCGAGGCGTCAATGAAAGCGCGCAGATTCAAACAAGTGGATGTCTTCGGTGTTGCGGCGTATCTGGGCAATCCGCTGGCAGTCGTACTCGATGGCAGTGAACTGTCTGAACAGGACATGCAGCATTTTGCCAACTGGACCAACCTGTCGGAAACGACCTTCCTGCTGGCTCCAAGTCAAGCCGGTGCCGACGCTGGCGCCGACTACCGGGTACGCATATTCACGCCGGGTGCTGAACTGCCGTTTGCCGGCCATCCGACGCTTGGCAGTTGCCATGCCTGGCTGGAAGCAGGCGGCAGTCCCCAAGCCGACAAGTTCATCGTCCAGGAGTGTGCTGCAGGTCTTATCAGAATTCGTCGGGACGGTGCACGTCTGGGCTTTGCTGCACCCGCGCTCAGGCGCGGCACACCCGCGCCCGGTTTGCTGGCGCAAGTTGCTGGCGCACTGGGCCTGAAGACCTATCAAATCAGGGCTTCGCAATTGCTCGATAACGGCCCGGTCTGGCTGGGTCTGCTGCTTGACTGCCGGCAAACCGTATTGCAGCTCACCCCCGACCATCTGGCACTCAAGAACCTTGGGCAAAAAGTCGGTGTGGTCGCCATTGAGGGTGCGGCGTCATCTGCGATGCTGATAGCGAGGTCGAATCGGGAAGCACGGGCTTCTTCGACGAATTCCAATGTACCGATAAATACATCGACTTTGCCGCTGGTCGAAGTCCGGGCTTTTGCGGCGCCGGTCGGTGTCAATGAAGATCCGGTCACCGGCAGCCTCAACGCCAGTTTGGCCCAGTGGTTGATTGCTGATGGCCATGCACCAGACAACTACATTGCCGCGCAAGGCAGTTGTCTGGGACGCGCCGGATGCGTTTACATCGACTCAGGTGATGGGCAAGTCTGGGTCGGTGGCGATTCAGTCACCTGCATGGAAGGAACGGTCAAACTGTGAGTGTGTCGAGTCCGGTCACTCGTGCGACAAGAGAGCAGGCGTCGCATCGTTTAGATTCACCGCATGGGAACCCTTTACCTCGTACGCCATGGCCAGGCTTCGTTTGGCGCCGCAGACTACGATAAGCTGAGCGAGCTTGGGCAGCGGCAAAGTGTGCGACTGGGTGATTACTTTCGCCAGGCGGGCTTGAGTTTCGATGCCGTGTTGACGGGCACCTTGCGTCGTCACTTGCAGACCTATGCGGCCATCCGCGAGGGCGGTGCCTTTGATATGGAAGCACAGCAGTGGCCTGGGCTGAACGAATTTGACAGCGAAGCCGTGATCGCCACGGTGTATCCGCACAAACTCGAAAAACCTGACACGCCCGAGCTATACCGTCATCACTTTCGTCTGCTGCGCGATGGTCTGACGCAATGGATGAATGGGGTCGTCAGCCCTAAAGGGATGCCCAGCTATCGCGAGTTTCAGCTTGGTATCACCAGCGCACTGGACCATGTACGCAAGAACTACGATGGCAACGTGCTGCTGGTCTCCAGCGGCGGACCCATTGCCACTGCGATCGGACATGTGCTGGGTACCACGCCTGAGACCACCATCGAACTCAATATGCGCATGCGCAACAGCGCCGTCACGGAGTTCGCCTTCAATGCCAAGCGGCACTCGCTCGTAACGTTCAACACGCTGCCACATCTGGAGCGCGCAGAGCATGCCAGCTGGATCACGCACGCCTGATTCAAGGCTTGCTATCGCAGCAGGATAAGTGTCGTTCCGAACACGGTGAGGCCGGCACCGAGCCAGGCGCCCAACGCCGGTGCGCGGCCCAATCGCAACCACAGCAAGGGCAGCAACAGGACCGGCGACACCGAGGACAGAATAGCGACCATGCCGATATCGCCGCTTTGAAGAGCCAACAGAACCAGGGTCATGCCGACACCCATCGCGATGAAACCATTGAGGGCAGTTTGTGCGAGCACGCGCAGCGTCAGTGTTTGATGTGCACGAGCTACCGGAAGACCCAGCCAAAGCAGGATGAAATGGGCAGCGCAGGCCACCGACACCCGAACCGCAGACGCTGAAATCGGATCAAGGTCGCCACTCATCAAGGGCTTGGCAATCAGTGAGCCGACTGCCTGGCACAGGGCTGCCAACAGCCCTAGTGCCACCCCAACACCGACGTGTCCGCGATCTGCCTCCCAGGCGTGTTGGTCGTCCTTGTCGCGGCCCAGCAGAATGGCGCTGATGACGCCCGCCATGGTCAGGGCGCTACCCAAAGTGGCCTGCAGGCTCATGCGCTCGCCCAGCAACCAGAAGCCCAGCAGCGCACTGAACATCGCATGGGTCGCAAACAGTACACCGGAGCGTCGCGGCCCGAGCCGGTTCATGGCGGCAAACAGGGCGGTGTCACCGACGAAGATGCCAATCAGGCCGCTCACGGCCATGATGCGCCAGGAGTCCACGGCAAGACTGCGCCAACCGCCACTGACCAGCGCGACAGCCCACAGCATCATGGCGACCACCAGCATGCGCCAGCGCGTGAACGCAAAAGCACCCAGATGTCGGGATGGCGAAACCGAAATGAGGCTCGCACTGGCCCAGCAGACAGCCGCGCCCAAGGCAAGCAGATCGTGGGAGGCCAGCATCTGGCAGTTGACCGGTCAGGGGTTCTGGGGGCCTGACTCTGCCTGGGTTCGATGGAACAGTGTGCTCAAAGGCAGGCCGTCCATTTCCGCCAGCAGAAGGGCCAGGCGGCGCCCGGCTGCGTCGACCAGGGCTTGCCCCTTCTCGGCGCTGGCAGCGGCGGCGTTGCCAACCGCCCCGCTGGCGTTGTAATCCTGCATCTGCCAACCGAGTTTGGCGCTCTTGCCATTGCCTAGAACAGCAAATTTCTGCGCCCGGTCCTGTGCGCTGGAATGGAAGTTCTGCGCCAGTGCCATGTTCACCTGATGCGGTGCCAGTGCCAGCATCATCGAGGTTTCAATTGCGCCGCCGTGGATGCCAAAACGGTGTTCGTCGGCGCTGAACAGCTGATTGACATCCTGGCCCTTTTCATCCAGCAGTGGCAGGTTGAACCAGCTTGCGCTGTACACCAGCAGCCCCATACGCGCGCGCAGATCGCGTGCCACCAGGTCCATCACGCTGACCTGGCCCCCGTGCGAATTGAAGATCAGCAGTTTCTTGATGCCCGCTGCGGCCACGGACTCCGCAATGTCGGTCCACAGTCGCAAAATGGTCTCGGCCCTGAGCGTGAGTGTGCCAGGGAAGGCAGCATGCTCGGGGCTCAAGCCAATGGCTTGCGTTGGCAGGAAAAGCACCTTTGTCGTGGAGGCAAGGTGCGGCAATGCCGCTGCAACCACGCCGTCCACCAGCACCGTATCGACATTCAGCGGCAAATGCGGGCCATGCTGCTCGGTGGCTGCAACCGGCAGCACGGCTATGGTCTGTGCTGCTTCGCCGCTGCTGATCAGTCGGGCAAAGTCCTGCGTTGTGAGGTCAGCCCAGAATCTGGATGGGTTTGTCATGGCGCTATCTTAGAGCCTCATCGGGGTCCAGGTGCCTTCCCTGCCTTTGGGCGAAGCTCTTTGGCCTGCGAACTGTCGGAGTAGCTTGCTTGGGCAGCAGTCCTTGCAGCGCGTGCGGCCTAGCCCGTGCACCGCTGCCAGCGTAGTCAGACAACAGTGACTGTTGCACCGCCTGTCTGTCCACGCCGCAATCGTCGCAGAGATAGTCAGCCAGAGCATCCACCAGCAGCTCCGGTGACAGCTCGCTGGTTTTGCCGGTACGCCGCCAGAGCCAGTCTGAGAAAGCCAGAAAAGCATGAAACGGTGAAGGCTGGTACTGCTTCAGCAATAGTGGCAAAGTCTGTTTGAAGCGCCCCGAATTGGCAAGCAGGTCCCAATAGCGTGAGAAGCGCTTGAAGCGCTCAACCGTGTCCGCTTCCAGCACGCCGGTTTGCTGCACGATGTAGGGCGGGTCAGCGTCATAAACCATGGCGTGTACTGCGCTGTGGCGCGCGATCGGCGTGCCACGCAAGCGTTTCAGGACGCCCAGCTGGATTTCGTGCGCTTGCAATGCATAAAGACGATCAAAACCGGCGGCAAAACTTCCCAGCGTCTCCCCGGGCAGGCCAAAAATCAAATCGGTGTGCAAATGGGCGTATGACTGCGTGACCAGCCAGCGCAGATTGGCCTCGGTTTTCTCGTTATCCTGCTGGCGCGAGATGCGCTGCTGCACCTCAGCGTTGAAGCTCTGGATGCCGATTTCCAACTGCAATACGCCTGCTGGAAACTGCGCAATCATGGTCTTGAGGCGCTGTGGCAGATGGTCGGGGATAACTTCGAAATGCAGGAACAAGTCATCTGTCAGTCGGTCCAGAAAGAACTGCAGGATGCGCACCGATGCGTCTATCTTCAAATTGAAAGTCCGGTCCACAAACTTGAAGTTGCGCGCGCCGCGCTGATACAGCACTTCCATCTCCGCCAGAAAGTCGTCCAGATCAAAGGCCCACGCGGTCTGGTCGAGCGAACTCAAACAAAACTCGCACTTGAACGGGCAACCGCGCGATGCTTCCACGTAAAGCAGACGGTGCGCCAGATCGGCATTGCTGTATTCGCCATAGGGCAGCACAATCTCGCTCAAGGGCGGCTGTTCACCCGGGATCACCTTCACTATCGGTTGCGGTCCGTTCATCAAGGAGCGGCATAGTTTGGGAAAACTGACATCGCCCCAGCCGGTGATGACAAAGTCGCCCAGATGCACAATCTCCTGATCATCAAGCTCATGGCTGACTTCGGGACCTCCCAGCACCACCTTCAGTGTGGGTCGCGCCGCCTTGAGCAGGCGTACCAGTTCGGTGCTTTGCGCCACGTTCCAGATGTACACGCCCAAGCCAACGATCTGCACCGCACCATCCTGCATCGGACCGAGCAACGCCAGCAGTTCCGAAGCGACTTCCTGAGGCTTGCGCGCAACGGTGAATTCACGCATTGCCGTCTTCGCCTTCAAGTCCCCCATATTGGCCAGCAGATAACGCAGGCCCAGCGACGCATGTATGAATTTCGCATTCAGGGTGCAAAGGACGATGGAAGGGCGGTCGGATACGACAGGCGACATGCCGGTATTATCAAAGGATGACACAAGACCTCTTTCGCGACAACGCTTACCTGACCGAATGCCGCGGCACCGTCAGTGCCATCACACCGCAAGGCATTGTGCTGGACCGCACCGTGTTTTATCCGCTCGGCGGCGGGCAGGCCGGTGATGCAGGTGTGCTGGTGCTCGCTGATGGCACTGAAATAGAAATTGTTGACACCCGCAAGGGCAAGGCGGAGGACGGCAGCTTCAATGCTGATATCTGTCATCTGCCGGCGCCAGAACTGCTCGCTCTCCTGCTGCAAACAGGGCAAGTCGCTGGCGCGCCTCTGGCTGTGGGCGACGTGGTGACGGCGCGTGTTGATTGGGAGCGGCGGCATCGCCTGATGCGTTTTCACACGACGACGCACCTGCTGTGCCACCTGGTGCCGCAACTGGTGAACGGCTGCTCGATCACGCCCGACTACGCACGGCTCGACTTCAACATGACCGACGCACTCGACAAGGAAGCGTTGAGTGCCGGCATTGCGCGCCTGGTGGCAGCGGCGCACCCGGTCACCGTGGGAGCCATCACCGACGAGGAACTCGACGCCAATCCGGCGCTGGTCAAGAGCATGTCGGTGCAGCCGCCGCGTGGCAGCGGCAAGATACGCACGATCCGGATCGGCAGCACCGAACTGATCGACTTCCAGCCCTGTGGTGGCACCCATGTGGCCAACACCGCCGAGATCGGGGCGCTCATTGTTACCAAAATTGAGAAAAAATCAGCCAGCACGCGCCGGGTCGTGCTGGGTTTCGCTTCATGAGCCGAGGTCAGGTCAGAAACGCTACGGGAGACTCCTTTTTCGCTTGGGAAGGTGAGGTCCTGGTGGTCAATATCCTGGGCAAACCGAGTGCCAGCAAGGATGCCATTGGCAAGCCCAAGGGAACGCAGCTCAAGGTCAGCGTCACCGCTGCGCCCGTGGCCGGCAAGGCAACCGACCACATGGTGCGATTTCTCGCGCCGCATTTTGGCGTGCCGGTGGCCGACATTGAAGTCGTCTTTGGACGCGAAAATGTGAACAAGCAACTTCGCATCAAAGCGCCAAAGAAACTGCCAGCCGTCTTCACGCAAGGGGCATTGGACTTCTGATCTAATTCCGCATGGCTATGACACGCTCACTTTCTCTCCTGCGCTGCTGTGCGGCCGTCCTTTGGCTGGCAGCCCTGAATCTGCCTTTGGTGGCAGGCGCTCAAAATTCGAGCAAAGCTGTTGTCACTACCGCTCAGGTCAGGGCCGAATTGCTGGCACACGCGCCTGATGGCGCTGATCCGGGCAAGACGGTCTGGCTCGGTCTGCAGCTTACGCACCAGCCGGACTGGCACACCTACTGGAAAAATCCGGGGGACTCGGGCTTGCCGATTGCGGTGCAGTGGACGTTGCCGACAGGCATTACTGCGGGCGATATTGCGTGGCCGGTTCCCAAAAAGATACCGATTGGCAATCTGGCAAATTACGGCTTTGACGGCACGGTGTTGCTGCCGGTGCCTCTGAGCATTTCTACTGCCTTCAAGCCGGAAGCGAACAACAACGAGATTGATGTCAAACTCAAGGCCAACTGGCTGGTCTGCCGCAAGGAATGCATTCCCGAGGAGGGCGAATTTGCACTGAAGATTTCGGTCAAGGGCTCGACGGCCGCCAATAGCGCTGCATTCAACAAGGCCTTTGCTGCCCAGCCGCAACCGGTGCCGGGCGGCACAGGTGGCACGTCCGACAGCAGCGTGCAGATTGAGGGCAGCACAATCAAATTGACGGTGCAGGGTCTGCCGGCTGCGTTGCGCGGCAAGACACTGGAGTTCTTTCCTGAAACGCCGGAAGTGATTGAGACCGCGGCACAGTGGACGCAGAAATGGGACGGGGCGGTGTGGAGCGCCCAGGTACCGCTTTCAGCCGAGCGCAGCAATTCCCCAAGTGTCATGCCTGTGGTGCTGGCGGCGGACGGTCAGGGCTACCGGGCAGAACTGAAGGTGCTGGGTGATTGGCCCAAGGTGTCGAGCAAAGCCGTGGGCGCGCCTGAGCCGGTACCGCTGGCTGCGGCGCCTGCCAGCTTGAGCCTGCTCGCCGCTTTGCTGGGGGCACTGCTGGGCGGCATGATCCTGAACCTGATGCCTTGCGTCTTTCCGGTGCTGGCGATCAAGGTCATCAGTTTTACCCGCCACGCCAATGACCGGCGCGGACATCGCATCAGCGGACTGGCTTACAGCGCGGGCGTGGTGATTTCCTTCCTGGCCTTGGGCACCCTGATGCTGGGTCTGCGCAGCGCGGGTGAGCAACTGGGCTGGGGCTTTCAACTGCAGTCGCCAGCGGTGGTGGCGGCGCTGGCGGTCCTTTTTACGATGATGGGTTTGAACCTGGCGGGCTTGTTTGAGTTCGGCCAGTTCCTGCCGAGCCGCCTCAGTGCGCTGGAAGCAAAGAACCCGACCGTGAACGCGTTCCTGTCGGGTGTGCTGGCCGTTGCCGTGGCTTCGCCCTGCACCGCACCTTTTATGGGCGCGTCGCTCGGATTGGCGCTCAGTCTGCCGGCTTTGCAGGCGCTGCTGGTTTTTGCCAGCATCGGCGTGGGCATGGCTTTGCCCTACCTGGCGGCGAGTTTGATTCCGGCAGTGGCCCGCTGGCTGCCGCGTCCTGGCGTCTGGATGGATACTTTCCGGCGTGCCATGGCGTTTCCGATGTTCGCGACCGTGGTCTGGCTGGTCTGGGTACTGGGTCAGCAAACCGGCATTGATGGGGCGGGTGCCTTGTTGGCTTTGCTGGTGGCGATGAGTGGTGTGCTCTGGTCGCTCGGTCTGCCAGGGCGTAGCCGCTGGCTGCTGACCGGCATCACCCTGCTTGTGCTGGCCCTGATGCTGGCTGCGTTGGGTCGCAACGTGACCCGGCCCATGGATGTCAGCAGTGCTGCGACGAGTTCGGAACGCTGGCAGGCCTGGGCACCGGGACGCGTCGAGCAGGTGCTGGCCACCGGCGTGCCGGTTTTTGTTGACTTCACCGCAGCCTGGTGCGTCACCTGCCAGTACAACAAAAAAACCACACTTGCCAATGCGGATGTGCTGTCCGATCTGACAGCCAAGAAGGTCACAATGCTGCGCGCCGACTGGACCCGGCGCGACCCTGCCATCACCAGCGCTCTGGCACAACTGGGACGCAACGGTGTGCCCGTGTATGTTCTCTATCAGGCTGGCAAGACGCCCGTCGTCCTGTCAGAGATTCTGACCGTGCAGGAACTTCGCACTGCGTTGGCGACCCTTTAGGCGCCCAAGGCAATGAGGCCATGGGCCACTTAAGGCGGCCTTAATTCGCCGCGAATAGAGTCAGTATCTTTCATCAAAGAATTGACCTTATGCAGCGTATTTTGATCTGGGACCTTCCGACCCGGGTGTTCCATTGGGCGTTGGCCCTGAGCTTCGCTGGTGCCTGGCTTACCAGTGAGTCCGACCGCTGGCTCTCGGTCCATGTATTCCTGGGCTACCAGATGCTTGGTCTGGTGGCGTTTCGGGTGATCTGGGGCCTCCTGGGCACGCATTACGCCCGCTTTGCATCGTTCTGGTTCGGACCCAAAGACGCACTGGCCTACTTGCGTCTGGTGCTGGCACGCAGGGCCCCGCGCCATGTCGGTCACAACCCGACCGGCAGCGTAGCCATTTATCTGCTGCTGCTATTGGCACTCTTTGTGGGGATTACCGGTTTCTTCACGCTGGGCGGCGAAGAACAGCAGGGCGA
>CAIYGK010000036.1 GCA_903925725.1 uncultured beta proteobacterium
GTCAATACCTTCTCCTGTCTTTGCCGACACAGCGATGAACGGAGATTCACCACCGAACTCTTCTGGCACCACTTCCTCAACCCCGAGTTCATTCTTGACACGTTCCGGATTGGCATCAGGTTTGTCAATCTTGTTGATTGCGACCACGATAGGCACACCGGCTGCCCTGGCGTGCTTGATAGCCTCCCGGGTTTGCGGCATCACACCGTCATCGGCGGCGACAACCAGGATGACGATATCTGTAGCTTTCGCGCCGCGCGCCCGCATTGCCGTGAAAGCTTCGTGGCCAGGCGTATCAAGGAAGGAAATGACGCCGCGCGGCGTTTCCACGTGGTAAGCACCGATGTGCTGGGTGATACCACCCGCCTCCCCCGAGGCGACCTTGGCGCGCCGAATGTAATCGAGCAGCGAGGTCTTGCCGTGGTCCACGTGACCCATGACGGTGACAACCGGTGCACGCGGCAAAGACTCGGACTGTTGCTTCGAAACTTCGTCATCCGTAAAGGCTTCCGGATCATCAAGTTCTGCGACGATGGCCTTGTGGCCCATTTCCTCCACCACAATCATGGCGGTATCCTGGTCCAGAGGCTGGTTGATAGTGACCATCTGACCCAGCTTCATCAATTGTTTGATGACTTCGGATGCCTTCACCGCCATCTTGTGCGCCAGTTCTGCCACCGTTATGGTCTCAGGCACATGCACTTCGATCACACGTGTTTCGACCGGTGCGGCTGGCACCCTGTTTTCGTCGCGGTCGCGGTCCGTGCTGCCACGCTTGCCGCGTGGACCAGAACGCCAATTGTTAGCGCGACCCGGTCCCGTAGGACCAACCGCGCCACGCGTTGGTATGGCTTTTTTCTTGGCCGGATCACCGGCCCAACTGCTGGAGAGTTTGGCCGACTTGACTTCCTTACCTGCCCCCGCAGTGGTCCCGGCGGCGGGTGCGCCGGCGCCGCCCGCACGAACCGGCTTGGCTGGTGCCGTGCCGGCAGCCGGCTTGTGCAGTGTGCCCTTCACGCTCGCGGCTTTGGCGGCGTCTGCCGCGCCCGCCTTTTTGACTTCTTCGACCTTTTTGACTGGTGGCTTCTTTGCAGGCGCTGACATCATCAGTCGAATGGCGGCCGCTTCAGCCTCAGCGGTCCGTCTGCGGCCAGCCAGATCAACCGCGCGCGCCACATCCTCGGCAGCCTGTGCCTTGGAGTCCGCCGCAGCTTTTTCCCGTGCCTGCTCCTGTTCTTGCGCTGCTGCCTGAGCCTTCTTTGTGGATTCCAGCAATTCAGCGGCGGCCTCGTCGGCAAGCGCCTGCGGCTGCGCAATCGTGGCCTTGGGTTGGCTGCTTGCCAGGCTCGCCTGCATTGCAATCTTCTGCGCTGCGGTTTCGGCCGCCTGCGCTGCGGCTGCACGCGCACTTGTTTCCTGTTCCTCACGCACACGCCGGCGTTCGGAAAGCTCCTCTTCCTGACGACGAATCAATTCGGCCTGGCGGCGCGCCTGTTCCTCGCGGCGCGCCAGTTCTGCGTTGTCGATCAAAGGTGCAGCTTCAACCGGCTGCTCCGCCTCGCCGGCCTCAGCCGGCATATCGACACCGTCTTCGCGTCGGACAAAGGTGCGCTTCTTGCGCACTTCAACCTGAATCGTCCTGGCCTTGCCTGTTGCATCCGCCTGTTTGATTTCGCTCGTTGATTTTTTGACCAGTGTGATCTTCTTGCGCTCCGACCCGGCAGCGCCGTGAGTAGACTGCAAATAGGCGAGCAAGCGCTGCTTGTCAGTGTCGCTGAGCTTGTCGGAGGCAGCCGATTTGGCAACGCCAGCCGACTTCAATTGCTCAAGCAGCGTATCGGTTGATTTTTTGAGTTCGCTGGCAAACTCGGCGACGGTCGTACTGGACATTTGTTGTGTAACCTTTAGTTCGGCATAACAAGCTCTGCGTGCATTTGCTAGCCATCACTGAAACTTTGTATTCATGAAATTTACTTTACGCTTGAGAAACCGCTTCATTGGCAAACCAATGTTCGCGTGCTTTCATGATCAAGGTCTTGGCTTCATCCGCAGACTGGCCTGATATTTCGATAAGCTCGTCCACCGCCAGATCGGCAAGATCGTCGCGGCTGTGAATACCTGCCTCGGCGAGCTTTGCCACCAACTCGGGCGTCACGCCTTCAAGGTCGCGCAGGTCGAGAGACACTGCCTGCGCACTCTCTTCCAGAGCGATTTCCATGGTCAGCAGCGCATCCTTGGCGCGGGTACGCAATTCATTGACCGTGTCCTCGTCGAAGCTCTCGATTTCGAGCATTTCCTCAAGCGGAACATAGGCCACCTGCTCCAGACTGGTAAAGCCCTCGGCTATCAGCAGGTCGGCAATTTCCTCGTCCACATCAAGCTTTTCCATGAACAACTTGCGGCCTGAGTCAGTTTCGCTGGCCTGCTTTTGAGCAGATTCCGCAGCGTCCAGAATATTGATCTTCCAACCAGTCAATTCGGACGCCAAGCGGACATTCTGACCGCCACGACCAATGGCGATGGCCAGGTTCTCTTCGTCCACCACAACGTCCATGGCGTGGCGCTCCTCGTCCACCACAATCGACGACACGTTGGCCGGCGCCAGTGCACCAATCACAAACTGGGCTGGGTCCTCGCTCCACAACACAATATCAACTCGCTCGCCCGCCAACTCATTGGTTACACCATTAACCCGTGTACCACGCACACCGACGCAGGTGCCAATGGGGTCGACCCGCTTGTCATGCGACAAAACTGCGATCTTGGCGCGTGAACCAACGTCTCGCGCGCAGGATTTGATTTCCAGCAGGCCCTGTTCAATCTCTGGCACCTCCTGGCGAAACAGTTCAATCATGAATTCCGGTGCCGAGCGCGACAGGATAATGGGCGCGCCACGCAGTGTGAGATCAACTTCCATGATCATGGCGCGAACGCGGTCACCCATGCGCAGATTTTCTTTCGGAATCATCTCGCCACGTCGCAGGCGACCCTCGACCCGGCCACTTTCGACGATGATGTCGCCCTTGTCCATGCGCTTGACCGTGCCGACAAAGATCTTGTCGCCACGTGACATGAAGTCGTTGAGCAACATTTCCCGCTCAGCGTCCCGTATCTTCTGCAGGATGACCTGCTTGGCCGCCATCGCGCCAATGCGACCAATAGGCACCGACTCAACGGTTTCTTCGATGTACTCGTCCACCTCGATATCGGCAATCTGCTCCTTGGCCTCGAACAACAGGATTTCCTGCTCAGGCAATTGAAGGCCCGCCTCATCCGGCACAACGTGCCAGCGCCGAAACGTTTCGTAGACGCCGCTGTCGCGATCAACCGCTACCCGGATATCGACATCGCCCGGATAAAGCTTCTTGGTCGCTTGGGCCAGCGCTGCTTCAACCGCGCCAAATACAACATCGCGTTCGACGTTCTTCTCGCGTGAGATAGCTTCGACCAGCATTAACATTTCGCGATTCATGCCATGACTCTCCTGTTTCAATTCAATCTGTGTTCGATTCGGTGCTTCCCCTGGAAGCGCGACCCTTGAAGCTGACAATGGGCGCCAGTCGCGCCTCTCTCAGTTCATCAAGCGTAAATCCCAGGGCCCGCATCGGTGCCGGCAACCTTTTCTTGCTGACTCGCTGACCCGGCTTGATGCTCGGTGCATCACTCCAGACGATCTGCCAGCCGGAACCAGCAACCTTTCCGTCCACGCCCTGCCTTCGTTCAAGCCGGCCCTGAAACTTTTTGCGGCTGGCACTGACCTGACCGTCTGCGACCAGCGTACCAACGGGCTCTTTCAGAGTCAGATCAATGACTTCACCGGCAAAGCGTTCAAAGTCCTTCTCGCTGCGCAAGGGTCGGTCTATTCCAGGTGAAGACACTTCGAGACGCTTGAAGTCGATACCGTCCACTTCCAGCGCAAACAGCAACTGCCGCGTTACCTTTTCGCAGTCTTCTACAGTGACAAACTGCTCTACAACAGGGACCACTGCGGGCGCCTTCGCCACTGCGCCCCAGGGCAGATCAATCGTGACACGCAGCAACCCAGCGGCGGAACGTTGAATTTCCACCACTTCGTAGCCTAGACCGACTACCGTTTGTTCAATAACTTCTTTCAGTGCCACTTGTGTTCAGATGCAGGCAAAAACAATCGACCAAAAAAATAGGGCGGTAGATACCCGCCCGTTTGGTCGTGAGACTGGATTGTATCTTAAAACGTCGTAAATACCATGATTTTCATGGTGATTTTACGGCAAGGTACCTGCTTTTACGAGAATCATCTGGTCAGGCTTCAGATACTTACGGATCGCGGCATTGACCTGCTCCAGGGTCAGTGCGTTGACGCGCGCTGGAAAGTCATCAAGCCAATCGACGCCATAGCCTCGATTGACTGCTGTCAGCAGGGCGCCGGCCATGCCATCGCTGGTGGCCAGATCGACCTTGAATGCGCCTATCAAACTGGTCTTGCGAGCTTCAACTTCGTCAGAGGTAACGCCGCGTTCGTACCATAGCGCAAGTTGCCTTCGCGTCGATGCAATGCCCTGGTCGAGCATGGCAGGGGCAAAAGAAGCCGTGATCTTCCAGTCGCCAGCATGCAGCATGTCGTTTCCCAACCTGGCGCCTACGTCGTAGGTCAGGCCTTCTTTGTCACGGACATTCGCCATCAGACGCCCGGTAAAGCCGCTGCCCAGAATGGCAGTACCAAGGCGCAACGCCTGGTAATCGGGCGCCTTGTATTGCAGCCCGCTGGCCTGCCCCAAAACGACCGAGACACTGGTCTTGTCTGCAATCTTCACCTCCTGATCCTGCGAAACATGGCCAAGCGCCGGGAGTACGCTGGGGACCGCCTTCTTGCCACCCTGCCAGCCAGCAAAAGATTTGCCGATTTCGGCCTGGAATCGGCCCAGATCGAGATCTCCAACCATCACCAGAGTCATGTGCTCTGGTCCGTAGTGAGTCTGGTGAAAAGCAATCACATCATCGAGCTTTGCGGACTCAATCGCAGCCAGCAATTCCTCAGGCACAGGGTACCGATTGGGGTGACCAACGGGATAGACGGCGCGGGAAAAAGCATCTCCAGCCCGAAAGTCGGTGTTCTCGAGACTGCGCGAGAGATTGCCCGCATATTGCTTTTTAGCCTTGGAAAATTCTTCTTCAGAAAAAGCTGGCATTCGCAATTGTTCGGCGATCAGGCCGATCACAAGCGGGACATCCTTGCTGAGTGACTTGGCGCTGATCTCCAGCAAATCGGTGCCAACCCGGAACTGAATGCTGGCACCGACCGCTTCAAGTTTTTCCGCGATCGCGAATTTGTCCTGCTTGCGGGTTCCCTGATCGAGCAGCATGCCGGTCAATGTCGGAATACTCGGGTTGCCGCCAAATCCCGAACCCTTGCCTGCAGGTAAAGAGGCGCGTAGCGAGACGACATTCTTGACGCCAGTGGGATAGGCGATGACGTCAATGCCAGCGAGCGTGAAGCGTTTGGCGTTGGGGGCAATCCTGGCACCTGCGCCGCCGACCGGGCCGCCAGCCGGCTCAGCCTGTACTTCATCAGCGCCGGCACTGCCAGGGGTGCGGTAGAACGAC
>CAIYGK010000037.1 GCA_903925725.1 uncultured beta proteobacterium
ATCACGGCTACGGGCTGGCGCGATCAACACAACTGAGGTAATTCAAATCGCCGTCGCGAGTGGACACGGTATCGGCAAAAGCGCCCTCGTTAGTATGCTCATACTATGGGCAATCGTCACATGCGAGGATACGCGTGGCGTCGTTACGGCGAACACGGAAAAACAATTGAGCACGAAAACGTGGCCTGAATTAGCGAAATGGCACCGTCGCTGTATTTTCCGGCATTGGTTTGAATTCACAGCGACTGCGATCTACAGCAAGCAGTCTGGTCACGAGAAAACGTGGCGAATCGATATGATTCCGTGGTCAGAACGCAACACTGAGGCATTTGCGGGTTTGCACAACAAGGGGAAGAGGGTCATTTGCGTGATGGATGAGGCTAGCGGGATACCGGACATTATTTGGGAAACCCAGGAAGGCGCAATGTCGGACAGCGATACTCAATTGATCTGGCTCGCATTCGGCAATCCCACACGGAATAGCGGACGATTCCGCGAATGTTTCGGCAAATTCAAACACCGCTGGGTGACTAGACAGATAGACAGTCGATCAGCACGCATGACCGACAAAAACAAAATACAGGAGTGGGTGAATGATTATGGCGAGGATAGCGATTTTGTTCGCGTGCGGGTTCGTGGTGTTTTTCCACGTGCTGGTAATACTCAATTTATACCATCTGACATTGTTGAAGAGGCACGGAAGCGCGAAGCGAGGGCTGGTATTTACGATCCCCTTGTGTTCGGTGTTGACGTTGCTCGTTTTGGTGGCGACGAGTCTGTTATTTACATTCGGAAGGGTCGCGACGGTAGAACGCACGCACCGCTCAGGTTCCGTGGTCTCGACACTATGCAACTGGCCGCTAGAGTGTCAGAGCAGTATGAATTCTATAGGCCCGATGGGATATTCGTTGATGGTGGCGGTGTCGGAGCGGGAGTTATAGACAGACTCCGACAGCTACGCGTTCCGGTAACTGAAATACAGTTTGGAGCATCTCCAGATCGGAGCAATCCTGGTCAAGTCGATATTCGATATTTCAACAAAGTCGCCGAAATGTGGGGAGTTATGCGCCAATGGCTGTCAGAAGGCGGCTCAATCATTGATGATGCGGACCTTGCTTCGCAGTTGTGCGATAGGAACTATTCATATACTTTAGTGGGAGGTGTGGATACAATCCAACTTGAATCGAAGAAACACATGCTTGAGCGTGGACTTTCTTCCCCCGATGTGGCAGATGCCTTGTGCTTAACGTTCGCCTATCCAGTTCAATCGAATGCAAACGCTGGACGAGCGGCAGCAAACCGAACACCACAGGTTACACACGATTACGACCCTTTTCATATCTAGGAGACATTATGGGCGGCTCATCAGCACCACCGGCACCACCGGCAGTAACAATTCCTCCCCCCATTCCTGCGATTCAATCGCCTCAGGGCATCGCAGCAGGGCAGACAGTCGCTACTCGTGCGCAAAGTGCGACTGGACCAGCGGCTACAGTATTGACGGGGGCGAATGGATTGCAACAGGCAAATCAAGCGCCTGCGGCTACGAAAACACTTCTTGGGAGCTGATATGACAAAACTCGACGATGCATTATCAAAACTGAAATCGACAAAAAACAATGCGATTGCGCTAGCTGATCCGACGCAGGCAATTGACGAATCGGAATGGGCGTTCTTTCAAACGATTGTCGATAGCATCAACGCGCTTACGTCGACGCACAATACTGAGCCAGTCGAGACGAAACCCACAGAGGTGGTCAATTCGCAGGAGCTAGAGTCAGCGATCGCACGCGCAGAGCAGGCAGAGGCAGTCGCTCAGCAGGCGGTTGTCGATGAAAACAAGGATGTCATTGAAGCAATTCAGGCCCAGCAACCTGTTTCTGAAGCTGCAAATGTTTCTCCTGCGCCAACACTGGCACCGCAAAAGGCTGAGTGATGGTACAGTCCGCGCTCGCGCTGAAGGACAAGATCGCTGGAGAGAAAGGCTCACCGGAGACGATGGCGCTTCGGGAGCATTGCGATAATCTCATCATCGCTATGAGAAATGACCGCATGTCGTGGTGGACTCACTGGCGCGAGATTGCTGATTATCTGATTCCACGTCGCTACAAGTGGCTCATTACGCCGAATCAGGGGAATCGCGGTTCACCGATTAATCAGCGGATCATCGATAACACCGCGTCGACGGCGCTTCGTATTCTGTCTGCCGGACTCATGTCTGGAATCACAAGCCCAGGCCGTGAGTGGTTCAAGCTCTCGACTCACAATGATCAGTTGAATGACGACAGTGAGGTGAAGCTCTGGCTGTCTGACTGCACAAAGCGCATGGGCACTGTGTTCGCTGAGTCAAATTTCTACACATCCCTGGCGACTGTGTATCAAGACCTCGGTGCATTCGGCAACGGCGTGATGATCATCTATCAGGATTACGACGATGTGATTCGATGTTTCAATACTTGTCACGGCGAGTTTTTCCTACAGAACGATGATCGACAGGATGTGTCAACGCTGGGCCGCGAGTTTGTGCTGACTGTCAAACAGGTGGCTGACATGTTCGGTTTGGAGAACTGTTCGCCAACGGTGGTAGGTGCTATCGAAACTGGCGGTGCGATGCTCACGCGAGAGATCAAGATCGGGCATTTGATCGAGCGCAATAGCGACATGATCGTTGGTGCGCCGGGCACCAAGGGAATGCCATGGCGCGAGGTCTACTGGGAGATGGGTACGGGTCGAAACTATATCCTGCGCATTCGAGGATTCTATGACAAGCCGTTCATTTCTCCACGCTGGGACATTGTCGGTAATGACGCATATGGACGTTCGCCTGGAATGGATGCTCTGGGCGATGTGAAATCGCTACAGGTAGAGCAAAAGCGCAAGGCTCAGGCGATTGATAAACACGTTAATCCACCGATGATCGCCGATGTCAGTCTCAAGAATGAGCCTGCCACGATGCTGCCAGGCGGAGTCACGTATGTAGCAAATCCTGGGCAGCATGGAGTAGGGTTCCGTCCGGCTTATGAGATCGCACCCGATTTCAGCGGTCTAGTCGAAGACATCAAGGAAGTTCAAGAGCGAATCAAGGTCACGTTTTTTAATGACCTGTTCATGATGATCAGTCAGCTAGACACGGTTCGCACAGCAACGGAAATAGACGCACGCAAAGAAGAGAAATTAGTTCAGCTGGGGCCAGTGCTGGAGCGGTTCGAGAACGAGGGTTTGGAACCCGCTATTGAATGCGTGTTCGGAATTATGTTGCGAGGCAAGCTGTTCATGCCCGTGCCGATCCAGCTCGCTGGGCAGAAAATCAAAGTCGAGTACATCTCAATGCTGGCTGAGGCACAACGCGCAGCTTCCACAGCGTCTATCGAACGACTCGCACAATTTACCGGTAATCTCGCAGCCGCCAAGCCCGAGGTGATGGATAACATCGACTGGGACGAAATGATTGACGAATATGCCGACATGCTGGGCGTGTCACCTAAGATCGTCATGGCTACGGCAAAAGTGCAGGCTATTCGCAATCAGCGTAATCAGCAGATGCAGCAGCAACAGCAGCTACAGAACAGCGTAGCGGCAGCGCAGGGGGCGCAGACATTGAGTCAAACCGATGTTGGTGGCGGCCAGAATGCATTGCAAAAAATGATTGGAGGCGGTTGATGAGTGAGAAGTTAATCGATATCGGCAAGATGACATCTATGGTCCGAAAGAATGCTGATCCGCACCTCAAGCGTTTATTCACGAAGCGCATGGAAGAGGAAGCGGAAGAGCAGCTAAAGGAAGATGCGCAGTCAAAAATGATCATTGGCGCACCACCTCTGCCACAGGCGCAACTGGTGTTCAACCAAGCCACGCAGCGCATGGGTGTGGCAGTCAGAGGCGCAAAGTACGTTTGCACATTGCCGAAGGAATACGCTGGCCCTGAACTATCACTAGCCGTCATAGATGGCGAACGAATCATCGCTCTTCATCCGAACCATCCACCGCTTTTAATCCAGCCTGAAACGGGCACTACGAGGAAATTTTAATCATGGCGAATATCCCAGCAGAAGAGCTACAGAAGCAAGCCAACATGCAGGCACCTGGCCAAGGCATCAATGCTCAGGCAAAACCAGACAACCTCGCGCAAGGACGAAAGCAGCCGGGCGTGAAGGGTGGAAAGGGGAAAGACGGCAAGAAAGTCAACGCCGCATCGTCGCTGTATCCGAACTTGCCGACACAGGAATAGGTATGTCGAAACTTACCGAGGCAGATCGTAAGAAAATTCCATCGGGCCAGTTCGCTGGGCCTGATCGTAGTTATCCGGTTCCTGACAAGAGCCATGCAGCAAATGCTAAAGCGCGTGCCACGCAAGCAGTCAATGCTGGGCGCATGTCTAAAGCAGAGGAAGAGAAAATTGACGCCAAGGCCAATAAGGTTCTTGGTAAATCCGCAGCAGAAACCGTGTATCCAAACCAAGGGAAAAAGAAATGACAGAAGAGAAGAAAGCATCCCCCAACGATCAGCCAAGGGTGCTTATCCAGCGCGTTGACTCAGGTCCGCAGCCGATGTACTTTAGTAGCTCGATTGCGCGTACATACGGCGCATCGGTAGGATGGTCAGTTGAGCGTGATGACGCCACGGTGTTGACGCAAGAACGCGCAGATGAATTACTGGCAAGCGTGTTGATGAGTGATGCGCCTAGCTGCAAGGTGGTGCAACTATGATCAAGGTCGCTATCTGCACACCATCCGGCGATCTGGTTCACGCGGACTACGCCATGTCGCTAGCCGCGCTCACTTACCGATGCCTACAGTTTGAGTATGAAGGAGAGAGACAGCCAGCAATAGGAATCGCGCTGATCAACGTAAAAGGGTCGTTGGTTGTCAATAACCGCAACCAGATCGTCGAACTCGCGAAGGAAAAAAGCGTTGATTACCTGCTGTTCCTCGACAGCGATATCACGGTCCATCCGCATACATTACGTGCGTTGCTCAGAAACGATAAGGATATTGTCGGTGGAACCTACGTCGGCCGATCTGAACCACATCGTCTGCTTGGTCACGATATCAATGGGAAATTGCTTGATCAATCATTGAGCGAAACCGTTGTTGACTTTACCGAACTGATGGAGGTTGGCACACTTCCGACGGGCTGTCTTCTGATCAAGATGTCCGTGTTCGACAAACTCGAAAAGCCCTACTTTCAAACACCCGCGCATAAAGAGTCAAGCGGTGAGGTGTGGATCGAAGGGGAAGACGTGTTTTTCTGTCGGTCAGCGTTGGCAGCAGGTTTTAAGATTTGGCTAGACTGGAACGTAACAGCAGGCATCGGCCATATCGGACAGCTAACAAATAAAATCACCGTGCAGCAGGTAGAGAAAGAGGAGGTAGGCCGTGTCGTCCACTGATATCGAAGAACTGCGCGACCACGTTGAACACAAGGATGTTGGCGACCGCGTGAGCGTCAAAGAGATGGAGAAACGCGCCAAGGCGCTTGAGGCTCGCCGGATCAATGGCTTAAAGCAGATTATGCAAAGCGCAGATGGTCGATTGTGGATGTGGCGCTTCCTTGAAACCTGTGGGCTATTCTCAGTGACCTTCAACGGTAACAGCCGCGACTATTTTCAGCTTGGCATGCGCAATGCTGGCATGCCGACATTTTCAGATATTCAAAAATACTGCATGGACGAATACATCTTGATGACCAAGGAGATGAACAATGCTTAACTTTAAACACAAGTATCCATACATGAATGAGGCAGGCGCAGAGGGCGGCGCAGGCGGTGCAGCAGTAGCAACAGCAGAAACCGCAGCGACAACGGTATCCGCAGCGAACGCAGAAATACCAGCAGCAGAGAAGCAGCCTGAGGCGATTCCCAGTCTATTGGGCGACAAGGACAAGCCAACGGACAAGCCTGCTGAAGCAGCAGGACAGAAGACAGAAGAGAAGGTCGATGTTAAGCCGATTGAATACACCGACTTCAAACTACCAGACGGGATGAATGTCGATGCAGCAAAGCTAACCGAGTTCAAAACACTTGCTGCTGAACTGGGTTTGCCGCAAGAGGGCGCACAGAAGATGCTCGACATCTACACGAATCAGATCAAGGCAGTTGCCGATGGTCCGATGAATGCATGGCGCGATTTGCAAACGACGTGGCGTAACGAGGTAATCAATGATCCCGTTATTGGTGGTCAAAACCTCGATAGAAATCTCGCCGCGACAAAATCCGGCCTCAATGCGCTCTTGGGCGATCAGGCCGGAAAGTTCTTTGACGCATTGAACGTAACGGGCGCAGGGAATAACCCTGATATCGTTCGGGCACTATTCACCGTAGCGAAGGCGCACGCGCCTGCAACTCCTGTGAATGGTGGCCCTGGCAGTTCTGCACCACGATCCGCAGGCGCAACACTGTACCCGTCGCAGGCTGGGTTAGGAAACGGCCATACTGGCTAAACAACTTCGCGTTGATATTCTCGACGGCTCACCCTCACGAATGCCACAAGAGACTAGCAGCAAGAGGAAATTCTCAATAACTGAAAGGAACTCATCATGGCAACATTAGGAGGAACCGCACTGACTTATGCGGATTGGGCACGCCGGGTCGATGACGATGGCAAGATTGCTACGATCATTAACTTGCTGTCTCAGACAAACGAAATCTTGGATGACATGCTGGTGGTAGAAGGCAATCTACCGACAGGCCACAAGACGACTGTCCGCACTGGATTGCCTGCTGCTACATGGCGACTGCTGAACTATGGCGTTATCAAGACAAAGAGCACCACCGCTCAAGTCACTGATAACTGCGGGATGCTGGAATGCTATTCTGAAATTGACAAGGACTTGGCTGATCTCAACGGGAATACCGCTGAGTTCCGTCTCTCCGAAGACATGGCATTCCTGGAAGGGATGAATCAGCAAATGGCTTCGTCTCTGTTCTACGGCAATACAGCAGTGAACCCTGAACGATTTATGGGTCTAGCACCGCGCTATAACTCATCCACACAGTCCGCAACGGCGACAACAGCCGACAACGTTATCTCGCTCGGTGGATCGTCTTCGACAAATACATCCATCTGGATTGTGTGCTGGGGTCCGAACACATGCCACGGCATTTTCCCGAAGGGAAAGATCAGCGGTTTGCAACACCGCGATCTGGGCGAATGGCCCTTGCTCGACGCCAACAGTAACCTCTACCAAGGTTATCGTACGCACTTCAAGTGGGACATGGGTCTGACCGTACGCGACTGGCGTTATGTGGTGCGATTGGCGAATATCGATGTCACGCTGTTGTCTGGTGGCTCAGCAGCTAACCTGATTAATGGCTTGATCCGTGGCGTGCATCGTTTGCCTACCGCACCTGTTCGCGTATCGACAGAGCAGAAGTCAGATGCACCGGACGGCGCAATGATGTCGATGGGTCGATTGGCAATTTACTGCAATCGTACCATCCGCACCTATCTCGACATCCAGGCGGTGAATAAGACAAACGTGCTGCTGCATCTCGAACAGTGGGAAGGTAAGACAGTGACGACTTTCCGCGGTGTACCAATTCGCACAGTGGACGCAATTCTTTCCACCGAAGCGGCAATCTAAGGAGCAATTAACATGTTCATTGATCAAACACTCGTTTTTGACATGGGTTCGTACACAGCAACTACAGGGCTGGTTGGAGCAAATCAGTATGCAAGTTCTGCAACGAATACCAGCACGAATATCCTCGACATGCAGCAGCGTCGAGATTTGGGCGGTGGTCTGGATGGCGGCTTTGAAGTCACAGCAAACTTCCTTATCACCACGGCGTTTTCCGGCGGCACGTCGGTCAACTTCCAATTGCAGGGATCGACCGATAACACCACGTGGACTACCTACAGCGAGACAGGCGCAATTGCCGTGGCTTCGCTGGGCGCAAACGTTTCACTGAATTTGCCAGTTCCGGCGGTGAATCCGGACGGTGGTTTGATTCCTCGTTACTACCGCACAGCCTATGTCAATGCTGGCGCTAATACCGCTGGTGCTGTTATTGCATGGCTTGGGCCACGTTCGACACTGCGCTTCTACCCTCCAGGCGTGGTGGTCAACAACTAAGAGTTTTATTTACCGTAGCAACAAGTCGGGGTTTCGGCCCCGGCTTTTTCAAATAACATAAGGAACAAAATGCCAAACGATCATGACGACAACGAAGAAGTCAAGCAAGTTGACATCAGCACACCGCGCTACAAGCTGAACGAAGCTGCCTATATCAACGACATTCTCCACAAACCAGGCGATGAAATTACCTATGCGGGTATTCCAGGTCATCACATGGACCCAATCAACGCAGCCGCCAAGGTCATGAAGAAAAAACATGACGGGAAGTTTATTGATCCGATTGAAGCTATGTGCAAAATCTGAGGGGTAAAACATGCCTGGATTCCAAGCAAAGGGGCTGACGGTCTGCATCTCGGTAACTGCCACAAGTAGCACGGCAGTTCAAGTACCAGGTGATGGTGACACCTACAGCTACCTGATCACAAACAGTGCGGCGAGCGCCAATATTGCGTTCGTTACGATCAATAATTCCACCGCTGGATTGGCCTCAAGCGCTGCTGTTAGCGGAACGCCTGGACAAGGCATTCCGGTTGATATCGGGAAAAGTATCGTTATCAACGGTCCGCAAAACGCATATTTGACGGCGATTTGTGGCTCTGGTGGTACGGCTACCGTGTATGCAACGCCAGGCGATGGGGGCTGATATGGCGAATGAAAAAGACGATTACGCCCACATGAAGCGCGACAAGGTCATGAGTCCCATGACGCAACCTGTTGAGCAGGATTATCCATATGGCTTGCGCCTACGCCTAAACGCAGAAGAATTGGAAAAGATCGGTCTTGATATTCCCAAGGTGGGGGAGATGGTTCATATCATGGCAATGTGTGAGGTGGTTTCGTGCACTGCGCAGGCTAGAAAAGATGGCGGGGCGCATCATGATTGTGAGTTACAGATCACGCATATGAAAGCCGAAATCGAGGATGAGGAAGACGACAACGGCGAAGAGAAAGACGAACGCACACCAGCGCAGAAAATATACGGGAAAAAATAACCATGAGTTCACAGGTTGAAATAGCAAACATGGCACTAGATGCAATCGGCGCACGCTCGACAATCTCATCATTGACCGAGGGTAGCAACGAGTCGAACGCCATTGCACGTTGGTGGGACAATGCTGTTTCATCTGTGCTCAGGTCGGCGCATTGGAACTTTGCACGAAAACAGGTTGCGCTTACTCTTCTACAAGACGCCACGAACAACGGGATTGTCCCTACGCCATGGCTGTACGAATATGCCTATCCGAGCGACTGCGTACTGATCAGGCAATTCATCCCAATGATTCAGGTGAATCCTGTTACTGTCGTGGGGCAAGTCTCTCCTGTCGTGGCTTATGGCCCACCGCCTAAGTTTCTTGAGTCAACGGATTACGACATCAACGGGAACTTGATTCAGGTATTGCTGACGAACCAGCCACAAGCTCAGGCTGTGTACACGATGCTCAATACGCTTACGGCGATGTGGGACCCTCTCTTTGTGCGTTGTTTCGTTGCTTACCTAGCGGCGCGTATCTGCATGACGATCACTGGGGACAAGGGGTTGATGAATGCCATGTTTCAGATGGCACAGCAATATTCTGTTGAAGCGCAGGCCAAGAACGGCAATGAGGGCGTGACGATACTTGACTCGATACCAGATTGGATGCGTGCACGCGGCTATAACTCAGATTGGGCATACCCATGCGGTGGGATGTTCTCATACGGCCCTCAAGCCCTCACGTTGATAAACTGATGACAAACCCTCTCATCCTTCCAAGTTTTGCCGCTGGCGAGCTAGCTCCGTCGATGTATGGACGTGTTGATCTCGCCAAGTATCATGTTGGCGCAGCGTTGTTGCGGAACTTCTACGTTGATTATCGAGGAGGTGCTAGCTCGCGAACGGGAACGCAGTTTATCGGACAGTGCAAGGACAGCACACAAGCTAACCGATTGATCCCGTTTCAATTCAACACCTCGCAAGCTTACGCGCTGGTATTCGGAAATGTGACCATGCGCGTGGTTTACGATGGTGAATATGTCACCGAAGCGCCGATAGCGATAACGGCGATTACGCAGTCAAACCCTGGGCAAGTCACGGCGGTAGGAAGCAATTTCAATATCGGCGATCTTGTATTCCTTTACGGTATCGGAGGCATGACAGAACTAGATCAGCGATTCGCTACGGTCTATTCGCCTACTGCCAACACATTTGTGCTGCATGACATGTACGGTAATACGCTGGATACGACTGCTTATAACGCTTTCACGTCAGGCGGGTTTGTTGCGCGAATCTACACAATTACGACGCCATACGTTGCTGGCGATTTGGAGCTTCTGAAATACACTCAGTCCGCAGACGTTATGACGTTGACTCATCCGAGTTACACGCCCTACACGCTGTCACGCCTAGGGCAATCTGATTGGGTTCTTTCTGCGGTTACTTTCGCTTCCACGTCACTTGCGCCTGTCACCAATTCAAGCGGGAACTACACCAACAATGGCGTAGGGTCTACCTACCCGGGAACGTTCTACAACTATCAGATAACGTCAGTGACCAATGGCGTAGAGAGTCCACCGCTTACACTGTCAAATAGTTCTGGTGTGCATGCGCTAGGTCAGAATGTCGGTGCACAAAATACCGTTTCATGGAATCCACCCGCGACCGGACCGACACCGACGTTATATAGAATCTACCGAACACAAGAGAATCTAAGTGCGGCAGTTCCGACAGGTGCGCTATACGGATTCATAGGAACCGTGTTGCAGTCAGCAACGAACACATTCATTGACGATAATATCCTCCCTGACTTCACGCACACGCCGCCTCAGAATTACAACCCATTTGCGGGGGGGAATAATCCTGGATGTGTGACCTACTACCAACAGCGCCAAGTATTCGGCGGTCTCGCCAATGCTCCAGAGCAGATCGACTTTTCTAAAACTGGCGACTTCTTCAACATGGACTATGCGATCCCATCAACCGATGACGACAACATTGAGATCACAATCGGTAGTCAACAGATCAACGCGATCAAGCACCTTGTGCCGATGCAAAGCCTTATCGCGCTCACATCATCTGGCGCATGGAAGATCGATGCTGGCAATGTCGGCACCGCCGTGACGCCGTCTCAGATAGAAGCCGTACCGCAGGCGTACAACGGTTGCAGCGATGTCCCGCCACTGACGATCAATTATGACATCCTGTATGTTCAAGCCAAGGGTGCTATCGTGCGCGACCTGTCGTACAACTTTTATGTGAATGTGTACACAGGAACCGATATAACGCTGATGTCGAATCATCTGTTTTATGGGCATCAGATCAAGGAATGGTGCTACGCTGAAGAGCCATTCAAGCTGATCTGGGCTGTGCGAGAAGATGGAATACTGCTATCGCTAGCCTACCTGAAAGAACAGGATGTAAACGGTTGGTCACATCACGATACCAATGGATTATTCAAGAGTGTTTGCTCTATCAGCGAGGGAAACGAAAATGCCGTTTATGTGATTGTTGAGCGGAATGTCAACGGTCAATATCTTCAGTACATTGAACGCTTTGCCAGTCGGCAGATGGGCGGTGATCCCACTATCGGACTTCCGGCAGACGTAACACGAGCGTGGTGCGTGGATGCTGGTTTGCAGTATCCATTATCTGATCCAGCAGGAACGCTGACACCAGCATCTACCACAGGCGTTACCACGATCGGATCAACCAAGATCGTATATGGTGGGTCGAACTACAGCGCAGGAACATACCTTGAAGTGATTGATCCGACAGGAACAAACATTCAATTGGCATGCGTAGTAGAGGATGGGGTAATATTCGCGGTCTTCATAAACAGTGGTGGTCAGAATGTGACTGACCCAAAGATAACCGCAGTAGACCCGACAGGCTCAGGCTCAGGAGCCGTGATATCGGCGATTGTCATAAACCCTGTCACCATGACGTTGAGTGCTGGCGGCACCGCATCAAGCGCAAATATCGGCAACGTCGTTCGCGTCAACAACGGCATGGGAATTGTTATCGGCGTACCGAACAGCACAACAATCACGGTAAACGTAATCAACGAACTCACCAATGTCTGGCCTGCGATTAGCGGAACATGGTCCATGACAGCGCCCGTTCAGACCATAACCGGACTCGATCATCTCGACGGTGAAACCGTTTCTATCCTGGCTGACGGAAACGTCAACGCGCCGCAAGTGGTGGTGAATGGTTCTGTCACACTAGATCAACCTGCTACCGATGTAACAATTGGCCTACCCTTCACCTGCCAATTGCAAAGCTTGTATATCGATGCGCAAGGAGGTAGCACGATTCAAAGCAAGCGGAAGAAAATCAACGCGGTGACGGTGCGCATGCAGGACAGTCGCGGCCTGAAAGCTGGCTCGACATTTAATACGCTGGTCGAAATTAAGGAGCGCAGCAATCAGCCTATGGGTCAACCAATACAGCTTTTCACAGGTGACCAGCGCGTGAACATCGATCCAAATTGGACTGTTCAGGGGCAGGTATGCATTCAACAGGATTACCCGTTACCTGCCACCATCTTGGCATTGATCCCTGAAATCGAGGTAGGCGACTCATGACTATATTCGATATCGTTCCGGCGACTATGGCTCATGCTGTGGCCATCCATGAGAGAGTGCGTGCGGCAGAAGTCCGCGAGATTCAAGATTCTCACGGGCTGTCGATTGACGAGTATCTATTGCTGGACATGCGCAGATCAACATCGGCGTGGGCGTGGCTGGTGGATGGCCAGGTGGGATGCATGTTCGGCGTGGTGGTTAATAACCTGATGTCAGGAGACAGCTACCCGTGGTTTATCAGCACGGCGCTGGTCGATGAATTCTCATTCAACTTCGCCAAGTCGTGTAAGCGCCTGTTGCCTGAACTACTGGAAGCACATCCGAATATGCGTGGAATGGTAGACGCAAGGTATCAATTGTCATTGCGCTGGCTACAATGGCTTGGTGCCGAAATGAAAGACGCAATACCGTTGGGCGCAAACAACAAACCATTTATACCGTTCGAAATGAGGCGAAAACATGACAATGCTGGAGAGAGTAAATAAGCTGGAACAGGCAATATTAGATAGCGGCTTACCTGCCCCTGACCTTCCAGTTTGGCACCACTTTGCGCCTGGGCTGTATGCCCGTCAGATGCTGATACGCGCTGGCATTGAACTCACTGGAGCGGTGCACAGAACAGAACATCTTTGCATCGTTACTGGCGTGATTGAAGTAACAGACGGCGAAACGGCGCAGTTGATCGCAGGACAGCAGGTCATCATGACGTCGAAGCCAGGCGTGAAACGTGCAGGCAGGGCGATTACGGATACCTACTTCACCACCGTGCATGCTACTGAGGAGCGCGACCTAGACAAGTTGGTAGAAGAGCTGACCTTCTCAAAGTCGTCAGAACTGCTTGGCGGACCCGATAATAAACAAACCTTGAGGCTTGCAAAATGACCTTTGGAATAACAGCAGGGGAAGCAGCGTTAGCAGTTTCTGCAATCGGCACTGCGGTTGCGGGATACAGTGCATATCAATCTGGGCAAGCGCAAAGCGCAGCAGCACAGTATCAGGCCCAAGTTGCACAGAATAATTCGGCTATCGCCAACTTGAATGCCAATGCGGCTATTAGCACTGGCAACACTCAGCTTCAGGCCGCGCAAGAGCAGGCGGCACAGCACCAAGGAATGATCAGGGCGGTAATGGGGGCTGGCGGCCTTGATCTGAATTCGGGCAGCGCACTACGCGACCAGCAAGGAGAAGCTCAAATTGATCAACTCAACCAAGCGACGATCACCAGCAATGCCGCTAGAAGCGCGTGGAATTTCCGTAACCAAGGAATGGATTTCTCTGCCACGTCAAACTTGGAAACCATGCAGGGATTGCAGGCTGAGAGTGCAGGTGAACTTGGTGCATTCTCATCGTTGTTGAGCGGCGCCGGAACCTTCGCCAAGGGATACAGCCAACAATTCCCTTCTCCTAAATCGTCGTAAAAAGGCCAACCTATGCCAGTTTTGCCAACACTAGAATCCTCGCAGAGCATATTCAATACGACACAGCTTGGTTCGCAACAAATTAATTCCTCTCCGGCTGATTTCGGTGCGCTCACCGCGCAGGCAGGAAGTCAACTTGGGCAAGCGGTGCAAGGGGCTGCGGCTGACGTGAATTCTATTGCTCTGCAAAAGAAAGCAATCAACGACGAAACAACGACAAACGCGACGTTTTACAAGAACTATTTTCCGCTTGCCATGCAGGCCACGCAATCCTACTTGGCGAAGCAAGGGCAAGATGCGGCCACAGGCTACGGCGATTATCAAAAGCAAATGGAAGACTTGCGCGTGCAAGTGCGAAGCCAATTCACGGACCCGCAACAACAACGCATGTTCGATGAAATATCACGCAAGACAGAATCAAATTTCATGACTGGTGCGGCAGCGCATCAAACCTCACAGAATCAGGTATATCAAGATCAGACATCGATGGGTATGGTTGCTGCGGCTGGGCAATTGGCTGTGCAGCATTGGAACGATCCGAACGGATTCCAAGTCGGCTTGCAGTCTGGCATCAATGAAATCATGACCCACTCACAATTCAGGGGAGAGCCAGTCGAATTCGGATTGAAGAAAGTGCAGGATTTCACCAGCCAAACCTACGCCGAGCGGCTCAACCAGATGTCAAACGCAGACCCCGTAGGAGCCTACAACCTGCTGAAGAATGGCGAGGATTACCAGACACCGAACGGGAATTCTGTCCACGTCGATGTTCAATCCAAGATCAGCGCTGCGATTCTCCCGCAACTTACCGAGCAACTACAAAACGGCATGTTTCAGGTTAAAGCGCAGTCTATTGCAAACAACATCTTTGCAAACAGCACCACGCCACCGGAAGATTTAAAGGCCGCTATGCCTGGAATGGTCGAGAGCGCACGTGCTCAGGCAGAACAGGAATTTCCTGGAAATCCAAAGTATGCAAACTTGGTAGCGGCAAATATCGAAAATAAAGGAAACCTGATCATTGAAGGCGTAACAGCATCTCAGCAACAGGCTCATAACCAGATCATTAGTGCGATTGTTGGTCAGCAGCCGAACGGTTCTGACGGCGCAAAATCAATGGGCCAGTTGATGGCAAACCCAGCAACGCGCTCAGCCTATTACAAGATGACTCCAGATGGGCAGCTAGCCGTACAAAACATGATGGCGAAGCCTAGCGATGAGGTGAATAAATGGACGCCACAGAGTTTGCAGACCTATCACAAGCTTATTGGCATGTCGGTCGATCAGTCTGATCAGTTCTCCCAGGCAGACCTATCAAAACTGTTCGGCACGATCCCGACGCAAACGCTTGTGCAGTTGACGCAGCTTCAAGGCCAGATTCAAAAGCACGATGATAGTCAAGCAAGCAAGCAATTAAACTGGCAACGAACAAAGGGAGACGTTGACGATATGCTAAAGCCGATGGGATTGGGAACGGCAGCGCCATTACATGACACCGACAAACAAGCGATCAATCAACAGTTTTACGGGCAACTGCAAACCGCCTTGACGCAATACCACGATCAAAAAGGCCAATACCCTGACACCGTGGAAACGCGCAAGATCGCGGCTGGATTGCTGACACAAGGAACACAACAGGTGCCCGGCATGTTGTTTGGAACCAACACGCAGAATGTGATGAATTTCCAGTCAAAGAATGGCACCTTTACTGTTCCAATCCCTGACGACAAGAAGGCAGCGGCAGCGGCAAGCTTCCAGCGTGTCAACGGTCGTACGCCTTCTGATGCTGAGCTAAACCAAGCTTGGACACAATATCAACTCAAGCAGGCGGGTAAATAATGGATCAGTTCGAGGAATTCCTGCAAAGCACAAAAGGACAGACGCAGGCACCAACTTCGCAGCCTCAACAGCAACCGCAGCCAAGCGCAATCGACAATGCTGTTTCGTCATTGAAGGGCGCTTTCAACGGCGGTGACCGCGTGGCAAGCCAGTCATTAAATGATCTGGTGGCGGGAAACAATGCACCGCAGAAGACGCAACCACAAAGTGACACAGGATTTGAAGCGTTCCTGGCGAGCGCCAAACAAACACAATTGCAGCAGGCGCAAGCGAACGTCATCGGCAATCAGGGAGTCAACCCAGACACAGCAGGTCAGGCCGCGCAAGTCTCGCGCCAAATCGGCACTACACAATCGGCGGTAGAGTCAGATTTGCCGCGCTACCAAGCCCAAGCAACGGCGCAACAGAATGCGCAAACCCTGACATCGGCACCGAAGACAGCGGCTTTTATCGCTCAGAATCCCGATGCGGCCAAGATCGCGCAGGCCGACATACAAGGCATGTCTAAGGTTGAAAACCATTGGTCATACTTGGACACGATCAAGAATGGATTGCTAAGCGTCGTGAGTTCAGCAGGTAAGAGCATCAACTTGGCAGCGGGATCAATCCCCACTCTTGCCGATGCGTTCGTACAACAAACAGCCAACCAAGAGGCACAGCGCCTTGGCATGAAGCCTATTCAGGCGACTGACGCATCAGACATTTGGTTTAAGCATTCTGTTGACCCTATTGCAGAACATGAAGGCGAAATGGCGGTCGATCCCAATGCGCCATTTGCGATTAAGGCGGTTGATGCAACTACAAAACTAGTCGGAAACTTGGCGCTTATCGCTGCCACAGGGGGGACGAGCATTGAAGCTGGCGCGGCGAAAGTGGCAGGTGAAGCAGCACCGAGCCTTATTGCCAAGATCGGCGCAGGAGCGGCGCACGGGACAAAGGCAATGGCATTCCCAGCGATAGCCGATGCGGTCAACACAGCGAACGATGTCTATGGACAGACTGGCGACGCCAAGCAGGCTGCGGCGGCTGGAGCCATGGCATACGCCACAACGACGGCAGGTGGTGTTATTCCTATCGGCATGCCGGGAAGGCTAGCGACGCGTGCCGTGACAGGCGCCGTGTCCGGCATGGCAACGGGCGAATTGTCGCGCTTGGCAATGAATACCGTTCTGCCACAACAGCAAGACTTTTCTGGCGAGAACTTGGCTATTTCCGGCCTGACAGGCGCACTGCTTGGCGGCATCATGGGTCGAAGCCCTGTCAAAGATGGTATTCAAAAAGGCATGCAAGACGCCGTCAATGCGAACGCGGCAGAGGCGGGAGGGCAAGCAGTCGAGCAACTTACCGAACTTGCGATGAACTCCAAGCTTAAGCAATACGATCCTGATGCCTTTAAGGAATTTGTACGGTCTGTCACTGAAGACAGCGCCATGCCGAATGTGTACGTCGATGGGAAAGTGTTGCAAGACGCCTTTTCGCAATCCAAGGTCGACCCTAATAGCATCCCAGGCTTATCCGAAAAGATGGGCGAAGCATTGCAGACAGGAGGAGATGTACGAATACCAGTTGAAGATTACGCTACCCACATCGCTGGCACAGATGTCGATCAAAAAATACTGCCAGAGTTGAAAGCAACTGAAGGCGGCATGACCTATGCCGAGGGTCAGAAGTTCTACCAGGATACTTCGGCCACGATGCAGAAGCATGCCGAACAGATGGCAGAAAACCAAGGAAAGATCAACGACACCGAAAAGCAGGTGCAATCAATACGCGACTTGCTGACTAACCAGATGCAGGCTACTGGCCGCTTTCCGGCTGACGTTGCTCGCGCAAGCGTCGAGCCGATGGCGCAGTTCTACAAGACAATGGCCGAACGAGTCGGAATGACGCCGATTGAGTTACACGAGCAATATCCTGTTCACATAGCTAGCGAGAACCTAGGCGGTGATTACCTTGAACAAAAGGCACGCCCGGATATTCACCTATCGACTGATCCAGTAAATCGCAGCAAAGCATCGCAAGATGTCCTTGATATGGTTCACCCCCCAGGAGAGAACGACAAGAGCCTACGCGCTATCATTGACGGCAAAGAAGTGGGGCATCTCGACTTAGCCGTTCACGCTGATGGCAAGACCGCCGATGTGCGTGAGGTACGCATCGACCCTGAATTTCAGCGCCAAGGAATCGCATCGAGTCTTTATGACGCTGCTAAAGCACACGGGTTTGATGTGCAAAATAGTCCGTTTCAGACAGATGAGGGCAAAGCTTTCACAGACGCATACAAGGCGAAACGCCTGCCTGCCAATGAAGCAAGCGAAGCAACGCCTGAAGAAATCAAGGAGATGGAAGCGCAGGGATTCAAGTTCGGTCAGGGAGAACGAGGATTTTACGCGCCTGATACCCGAACGATAGGCTTGCTGAAAACAGCAGACCTATCGACCTTCCTGCATGAGTCTGGTCATTTTTTCCTCGATACATTGGGGAAACTGGCGTCACGCGATGATGCTCCAGACGAAATAAAAAACGACATGGAAACGGCACTTAAGCAAATGGGCCTAAAAGGTTCTGGAATGGAACCTGTAAAGCCTGGATTTGTTCGAATGTATCATGGCGGCGGTGATTATAAGGGCGGCGAGCGTTGGCTTACGCCAGACATAAAATATGCAGAAGGGTACGCAAAAAAAGACAGTAGAACCGATGGGAAAGTATTTTATGTAGATATTCCAGAAACTAATGATCATTTGGTTAAAGCTTTTGATGATGAAGGTTTGTCCTATAAAGCTCCCTATATTCACTTTAACGCGCCTGAGGAAATTGCAAAGAATCTCCGCGAAGTTTCGGACGGGCAGCAGTCAGCACTTGAAAAATGGAATGGAATGTCTTTAGAGCAACAGCGCGACATGCACGAGAAATTCGCGCAGAGTTTCGAGCAATACCTCATGGATGGAAAGGCACCTACCCGTGAATTGCAAAGCGTATTCTCCCGTTTCCGCTCATGGTTGTTGAACGTCTATCAAAGTTTGCAAGGAAAGCTGCAAGAACTCACGCCGGAAGTGCGTGGCGTCATGGACAGGATGCTTGCCAGTGACGATGCGATCAAAGCCACGGAACAAGCGCGTGGGTATTTCCCGCTTGACTTGACGCAGGCTGGAGCAACAGAGGAACAACAGAAATCCTACAAGGCGATAGGTGACGCAGCAACGCAGGAAGCAATCAGTGACCTGACGGCTCGCAGCCTGAAAGATTTGAAATACTCACAGAATGCCAAATCGAAGGCGCTTCGTGAGTTGCAACGCGAGGCGGCTGGAGAGCGGCGAAAGATCAAGGATGAAGTTACCAATGAAGTGATGAATCAACCGCATGAGCGTGCACGCGAGTTCATGAAGACAGGGAAAATGCTGGACGAAAACGGCAAGGAACAGCCAAAATCAGGCCAACTTGGTGACGTCAATACGAAGATGGATAAAGACGCACTCAAGGAAATGTATCCAGAAGGCCGACTAGGAAATCCTGATCTGGAAAAACTTCGCGGATTGACCGCTAAGGATGGCATGCATCCCGACCTTATCGCAGAGATGTTTGGCATCAACAGCGGCCACGAAATGATACGCCGTTTGACTGAGGAGCCACCAGCCAAAGAGACTATCGATAGCCTTACGGATCAGCGCATGCTCCAAGAACACGGCGAATTGACTGACCCTAAAGCAATGAGCGATGCAGCAGATGAAGCCGTCCACAACGCAGTACGCGCAAAGTTCATGGCTACCGGACTTAAACTGTTGATCAAGTCGCCTATCCCTGCGCGTGAATTGGAGCGTGCTGCGCGCGAAGCTGCGCAAGCCACGATTGCGGGAAAGCAGATCAAAGACTTGAACCCGCGACAATATGAAGTTGCCGAAACCAAGTCGAACAAGGAAGCACTCAAGCAAGCGATCAAGGATATTGGTGCAGCGATCAAGGCTCAGCGCGAGGCATTGCTAAGTAACCAGCTTGCCAAAGCATCGCATGAAGCTGTCGCGCAGGTGAAAAAGATTTTAGCCGGACAAGCCAAATACGATAAAGAGAGCGTTCGCAAGAAGCTTGATCCCGATATTCTCGACCAAATAGACTCACTGCGTGACCGCTTCGATTTCCGAAAAAATCCGACAGAAGGGCCAACAAAACAGCAAGTCTCTTTGCAGACTTGGGCTGAATCGCAGGTAACGAGCGGATATACGCCGTTGTTTAATGCAGACATGATGGACCCTACTGTTAAGATGCCATACAAGGAAATGACGGTAGAGCAACTGAAGGGATTTAACGACACCATCCGCAGCTTGGAAACCATCGCACGCGAGCGAAAATCGGTAATGGTGGACGGTAAAAGGGAAGATGTTGCAAAAGTCGTTAAGGACTTGACCGCAAAAATGGAGCAGCGCGGAAAGCAATTTAGCGTGAAAGACCTTGTACAGCCGCCACGTCCTGGCGTAGATTCAGCGTTTTCCGTTGCGCTTGACAGAACAAAATCGTTCTTGCGATCTGCCACGGCAGAACTCAAAGGGCAGCAGTTCAAGGCGAATGCCTACGATACGCATGAGATTCTAGGACCATTCTCCCGCGCTATATTTAATCGAGTGTTCGATGCCAATTATCGGAAGGTCGATATGTTGAAGTCGCTCAGCGATGAATTCCGGTCTGCTGGCGAGCGCCTTGGGAAAGACTGGCAAAAAGGTTTGGATACCTTGGTTCCAAATGATCGGCTTCTTGACCACGAGTTGACCGAAGAGGCTGGTAGTCCGGTCATGCGAGAATTAACGCGTGGCGATATGCTTGGTATTGCACGACACGTTGGCAATGAATCCAATTTCGATAAACTCGTCAACGGCATGGAATGGAAGCCGCAAGATGTTTGGCGCTTCCTACACCAGAATATGACGGCGAAGGATTGGGAAGCAACGCAGGCTACTTGGGATGCGTTCGAAAAGCATTGGCCGGATATGGTAGAAATGAACAAGCGGCTAGGCAACACGTCGCCTGAACAAATCGAGCCTCGCCCATTCATAACGCAATTCAGCATGTTGAAGGGCGGCTATGCACCTATCGATTACGACCCGCTGCGCTCGCGTCTAGCGATCCGCAAAGCCGACTCAGCGGCAATTGATCCAAGCGAAGGTCTATTCGCCAAGGGGTATTTTCGCGCCGACACGACAACAAACGGTTCGCTTAACTCTCGTGCCGCCAACTATTACGACCGTCTTAACCTCGATTTCCATTCCATCGAACGCCGATTGCATGACACGGTACACGACTTGGCGTACCGCGAGGCACTGATTGACGTTCATAAGATCATCGCAAACAAAGATTTCCGCAAGCAGTTCAATTTAACCTACGGGCCTGAGCAATATAAGTCCATGCAAGATTGGGTAGGTGAAATCGCCAACGGACAGAACCGTGATAATCAACTGTCGAAGCTTGGTGCTATCCTGCAATCGTCGCGCCGGATGATCGTAGCCAACGGCATCGCCCTACGAATTTCAACCGTGTTGAAGCATGGCGGTAGCGCGGGGCTAAAATCAATCGGTTATTTCAGTGGAGGCGGTGAGAAGTATTTTGCTTCACGTATGGCGGCAATCGCCACGAACCACAGCGCAGAAGTAGAAGGCGCAATGAAGAAATTTCCAGAAATTCGCGCACGGTTGATGCAACAGGATCGGGATTACCGGCAGACTGCCGCATCAATGTTCCAGGGCGAAAGCCTGCACGCACGCGCAGAGCGGTTCGGCCATTCCATGGTTGCATGGTCTGACATGATGACTGCTGTACCGACTGCGTGGGCGGCTTATGATCGTGCGATCACCGACGGTATCCCTGTCAATCGCGGCGGCACTGGCAAGCCGATGAGCGAAGCGGATGCTATTCAATACGCAAACCAAATCGTGCGCGAGGCACACGGCAGCAATATTGAATCGTCGCGCTCGATGATCATGCAAAGCAACCAGGAAGCAGTGAAGATGTTGACCACGCTTTACGGCTTCATGAACAATACATTAGGTCAACATCTCGACATGGCAGACAAACTGCGCACTGGTGGATTCAGCCGACCGGAAGTCCTGAGCCGCTACATGATGGCTATGATTGTTCCCGCACTATGGGCTGGTGCATTAGCTGAACATGGCAAGGTTGAAAGCTGGTGGAAATGGGCGGCTGGGGCTATCACTGGCGAATATGCAGGCATGGTACCGATGCTGCGCGAGGCTTTCTCAGCAGCCAAAGGCTACAACTCGGCAGGGTTACCGCCTTACATGTCTGTTCTCGGTTCGGTCGCTAAACCTGTGAAAGATGTTGTCAATGTAGTGGAAGGAAAAGAAGTTAAATCGCCCATCAAAGACTTGGGAAACGCCATAGGTTTAGCAATACCTGGCGCTGGTCAAGTCGGCACAAGCCTTCAATACCTGGCTGATGTCCACTCAGGAAAAGAACAACCGAAGGGCGCAATAGATGTTGCGAGAGGTGTTGCTCTAGGACAAAGCAACAAAAAAGAATAGAATTCGACAATCACAAAAGGAGCTATCTTGACAATTTCAACACCTACTAATTCAGTTGTAGCTCAAGGGAACGGCGTCGCCACAGCGTTCAATTTCAGTTTCATCATTCCAAACGCCTCTGACTTGTTTGTGTATTACACCAATACGTCTAATGTCACCGTTCAGATTCCATCGTCGCAATACAGCGTCACAGGAATAGGGCAAGTCAATGGCGGCACGGTAACCTATCCGTTGTCTGGCTCACCGATACCGAGCGGTTCGTATTTAGAAATCGTGCGTACGGTTCCATATCTTCAGTTAGTCGACATCGTTGACCAATCTGGATTTTATCCGGCAGTCATTGAGGGTGCGCTCGACAACCTCACGATGCAGACACAACAGCTTGCGAATGACGTGGTGAATGCAATCACCATCCCGCCTGCCTCTGTTGCTGTCAATTTAGTTTTGCCTACGGTTTCGCAACGTGCAAATAACTTAGTCGGGTTTGACGCAGAGGGTAACGTTGTTTCGGTAACACCGACATATGGTGCAGTGACCACGGCGGCGCAGATCAACTACCAAGGCGCATTACTGTCAAATTTGTTGCTTAACTCTATGCAGCAAATCGTGTCGAGCGTGCTTAATTTGCGTGCAGTTTCTAAGGCAATTTACACTCAAGTATTTGTGAGTGGCTATCTGTCAGAAGGAGATGGCGGCGGCGGGAATTATTTCTACAATCCATCTGATACAACAAGTGCCGATAACGGCGGCACTATCATAGTTGGAAACGACGGTGGACGCTGGCATTTACTATTGCACAATGGCTCAACTAGTATCGAGCAATGGGGCGCTGTAGGCGACGGATCGACAAATGACTATGCTGCAATAAATGCCGCTTTGCAATGGACAATGTCGAATAAAAAAACATTGAATTTTTCAAGCAAAGTCTACGCGGTAGCATCACAGATTGTCATCGGAAATGGCTCCTCTTCTGCTCCAAGTAGCTTAAATAATTTTTCTATTATTGGCGTTGCAGGCAATGCAGAATCCGACGAAGTAATTCCGACTAACACAGGTACCAAATTACTTTGGACTGGCGGTTCTACAGCGTCGCCGGTGGTAATTGTCGAAGGTCCGATCATCGGAATAAATATCAGCGGAATAGAAATTGATTGCAATTCTACGGCGCAAGCAGGCATCGTTTTTAACCACCCCCTTCGCTGTAATTTTTCTGATATTAAAGTTATCAACAATATTAATGGCTTCGCGATTTCGCATCTTGCATACACGGCACCAACTAATGTCGTTATCGGCTCAAGTCAAAATACATTCAATCGCGTAAATAATAATAACCCTGGTGCGGTAGGGTCAGGATTCTTATGCGGTGGTTCTGTATTTACAGCCCCTTACCTTGATGTGGCGCGAAACATTTATTCTAATTGCGCGTGGATATATGACAACACGTCATCATCGAATGCGATTGGCCTAGAACTCGCATTCTGCGATGCCAACACTTTCATTGAATGTTCGGTTGCTGGATTCGGGGCAGGAAGCAACGGATATTCCCTATTTTTCAACCCGCCAACTGGAACTCAAGAATTTCCTGGAGGGAATACATTTTTGAACTGCCCTATTCTTGGACCAAAAACTGCTGGCGCATCATGGGCACCTGGGGATGGAAACGGGTTTTTTCCTTACCCTACTGGTGATGGCGAAGCAATGCCAACCTCTCCAGTTAATTTCAATAGCAATTACGGGGTGACAAATAAGGGTGAATGGTTCGGCGGACTGTCTTTTGGCGTAGGAAACACAGCGATAAAACAGCACTTAAGTGTAACGGCATCGCTGACATTCGGCGCCGTTGCAGGAGCTAGCGGGGCAGCGCAAACGATGACGGTAACCGGGGCATCGGTTGGCGATACATGCATCGTTTCATATGGCGGCGGCGCTTTTCCTGCTGGTGGCGTTCTTGGCGCGACGGTAATTTCATCCAATACAGTGGAAGTTGTTTGGGGCAATTATTCTGTTACCTCATTTACGCCAACAGCAGCGGCAACTTATCGAGTGGATGTTTGGAAGCATTGATTTTTCGTAGCACCTTAAAAACTTTGAAAGGTAAATAATGACACATGAATTAAAAGTAACTCGCGCCGATGGCGAGCCAATTAGTGATGCGCAAATCGTTAAATTGCAGCTATTTATTACAAAATTTTTAGAAGGGGATTTTATCGTGCAAGTCGGCGGCGACGGCCCTGTCAAGCACATTGAAACCGATGACACATCAAGCGTCAGTGTCGGCGGCGATGGGCCTGTGAAGACATGAAATTAACAGGCAATTGGCGTGAACGATTGTTCGCCCTTCTGCTGATTGGCGGGGTTGAATTGACATCAATCCCGCTGCTTTCACTTGTCGCACGCAATGATTTTTACTATGTCGTATGCGCCCTACTCAATGCCTTATCCGTCATTGGCATTTGTGTTTTCTTCGACAATACGGACCTTGCTACCGACCTGCTGAAACTCTCCTTCGTGCAGATGCTGTTCCAGTTCCTGGGATGGGTTATGTATTCCCTTTATTTCCAAGCGCATTTCTACAACTGGTGCATTCATACGATTGTTTTCGTAACATTCATACGCATCCTCTTGGTAGGAGAAAATGACGGAAATCCTACGAATTATTTTAATCGGAGCCTATTTCATCTTAGTTTTGGGATGGGCCATAAACCAAATAAATGGATTTAATGATGATCGAAACAATCATGAATTCAAGCGCAGGAAAGATTCTAGAGCATCCGCTCGTCGCCGTCACTGGCGGGACATCGATGATCGTCGTAGGAGTGATGAACAAGATAGCTGAAAGTCAGCCGTTCATTCACGATGTGCTGTCAGATGTTTCGATGGTGATTGGTATCGTCGTTGCGCTCATCGGATGCGCTGTGCAAGTTCGCGTTTGGAGGATCAGAGGGGAAGAACACGAGCTTGTGCGCATCGAAAAAGAGCAAGCAAAGCACCAATTGTCAATTATTGAAAACACTTTAAGGGGAACACCAAATGAAAATATTTAATCGAGCAACTGCATTTGTACTACTTCTATTTTCTGCTTTTGCATACGGACAAGGATATAACCAGATTAGTCCAACCGACACCGTTCAAATAAACCAGAATGGCAATACTGTGACTGTTCCTGTGCAGGTTGTCGCACCACAGTATCTCGCTGGACCACCTGTCACCGTCGTACTCGCTGGTGACTCGATCACGCAATACAATAACGGAACCGTCAATGCAACGACTGTAGCCTCTACGGTCGGTAGCACGTCGGTGCAGATCACCTACGCCGGACATAGCCTAGGTGTTGGACAGCGGTGCACGTTGAGCGGTGCAAATCAGATCGAGTTCAATGGCGTATGGAATGTGGCATCGGTCATCGATGCAAACAATTTCACGGTCACGCTAGCCTCGCCTGCTACGGTGGCAACGCCAACCGGAACCCTTCAGATCGCACGCGGCAATACGTACGGCAATAATGGTTACTTTACGTATATGAGTGGGCTGAAGTTAAAGCTACTCAATAATGCCGGATTGGCTCACGATACTGCCGCTGGCGGCGTCACTGCGGGAGTTCCTGGGTTGTATTCTCGCCTTCAGAAGGATGTGTTTTCATACAATCCGCAAATGGTCATTTTGATGATCGGCGTGAATGACTTGCAGGCAGGGCAGACTGCCCAGCAAACATTCGCATCAATCAAGTTGATCGCTGACGCCATTGTGAAAAACAACATAAGGCTCGTACTTTGCACCTTGAATCCCGTCAATTCGACATATTCATCCATCGCGCCTTCTATTCCTGTTCTTAACGCGCTGATCCGCTCATACACCGAAACCAAGCAAGGTGTCGTTCTTGCTGATACCTATTCGGCGCTGGTTGATCCAACGAGCACTGCTGGTTATGTGCTTACATCGCCGTCTTCAAGTTCCAACACCTTGGATGGGCTGCATCCTTCCGCTGTCGGAGCGCAGCTCATGGCGAGCGTAATAAGCAACTCAATTGCGTTTTTCCATGTACCGAAAATTTCGCTAAACAGTTCGTACAATGACGCGTTTGTAAATAATGCTGCCAGTACAAATACTTTGATCAATCCGCTAATGCAGGGAACCGGCGGTACAACTTCGGGGACTGGCGCAAGCGGCACCGTACCGACCAATTGGGTTGTTTCTGCTGCTGGCGGGGGATCGCAAACCGCTGTTGCATCGATAGTCGCTAGAACTGCTGCGACAGATGGTGACATTCTCGGGAACAATATCAACGTTGTTTTCACGTCGGCAGCAGCCAACGATAACGTTGTAATTCGATCCGCTGCGCCGATGACAGGGCAATTTACTAACGGCGAATGGCTCTATGCTGATTGCGCAATAAGCTGGAGCAGTGCTACGAACATGAGCTATCTGGAAGCAAGTATCAGCCTTGTCGTTGGCGGGGTCACATATACAAGCTATTGGGGTTCGGTCGTCAGCACAACATTCCCTGCGTCGTACTCACCATATCCTATTAGAGTGCCCCCCCTTTACGTTCCAAGCGGAACAATATCATCTGGAAATTTCTACATCAATACGCTATTTTCTGGCGTCGGAGGTGCGACGATTACGCTTGGAAGATGTCAGCTTCGACAGGCAGCGACACTCAGCGCCATTAATTAATGTGCTTCATAGGGGGAAACAATGAATAGTTTTGATGATGCATTCGCCGCGCTGATCAATATTGAGCGGGGCTTTACTGACAACCCGAGCGATCCTGGCAACTGGACAAGCGGGAAGATCGGCGTAGGGTCGTGCCGTGGGACGAAGTTCGGTATTTCGGCAGCGGCTTATCCTGATCTGGATATCGTTAATATCACTCTCGAACAGGCCAAGTCGATTGCGAAGAAAAAGTATTGGGACAAATACCAATGCGACCAGTTTGACGTTCGCATCGGATATCAGATATTCGATGCTGCATTCAATGGGGGGCATCCGGCGATGTGGTTACAGCAGTCCGTAGGTGTAAAAGCGGACGGCGATATAGGGCAAGCCACAATCGACGCTGTACGTTCTGCTGATCCGCTCAAAGTACAAATGCGCTTCGATGCCTACCGACTGCAATACATGGCTGAATGCAAAGATAGTCCAGCATTCGCAAACGGTTGGATGAACCGTATCGCTACCAATCTATTACGAGGTGCGCAATGAACTCAGGAATAATTCGAATGTCCGCTGGAGGATTCCTGTTCATTCTGTGGACAGTATTAGTGTGGTTCGGCCATGCTGATCCGCAATTAATTCTTGCTATCCAAGCGGGATTGGCCGCAATTTTCGGATACCATGGCATCACTAGTTTGCAGTTGGTTCCGAAGGACACAACGGCAAACCAGCCTGCGCAACGTCGCGCAGATTCTCCCCCTGTCTTACAGCCCTCAACGATAAAGGACAACACATGAGAAAGCACTTTTATGGAACTGCCAGTTATTTGGTAATCAATCTGCTTGGAATGGTACTTTTCGCCGCTTGCGCTACGCCAAATTCAGCAACGCAAACACCATCGGAGGTAGTTTCGCAGGTCTGCCCGATACTCACCACGGTGTCGGCAGAACTGGCATCGCCAATCATCTTGATGACGCCAGGCGCTAAAGCACAGGCCGATATCGCTGCGCCCATCATTGCCACTGTGTGCGCTGACGCGAGTAAGGCTGACGTGCTTAGCCTGCAAAGCCTCCAACAGCAGGCTATTCCTGCATTGGTGCAGCTCGCTGAAGCTTCCGCGATATCGCAGACGGCAAAGGATAATATCGTCTTGGCACAGGTCATAATCGGCGCGGTGGTAAGTGCACAAGTCGGCGGGACGACAACAGCGAAATGATGACACCGCGAGACTATGCTTTGCTCGCGCAGGCCGCCTACTCCGAAACGCCCATCATCGGGCGCGAGGATTCGGCGGCACGCGTCATCGAGACACAGGCCGAAGAAGGTTTAATTATTTCTGTCCCTGGGACAAACAACCCTGCATGCCTTATCGCGGACTTAGATTTTTTCACAGTAAACACGCCGTACGGTAGTTTGCATGGCGGTATCTACCGAGCGTTCATACCGACATTCGATCAATGCTTGGGGTTGGATATTCATGCGCTGACAGGTCATAGCGAGGGTGCGGCAGGTGCTTTATTGATTGGCGCTTATCTTTGTGCGAATGGAAAAGCACCAAAAGAAATTCATGCCTTTGAGCCGCCAAAGCTAAGCACAGATTCTCGCTTGAGGGATATTTTTGAGTTTTACCAAGTCAACGTGAAAATATATCACCATGGTCATGACTTGGTTCCGCTTATGCCAATCGGCGCAAATTGGCAGCATTGCGCAGATGTAACGCAGTTTGGAACACCGTCATCGATAGTTCCAAACTTTGAGGATCATGAGATCAGCCGGATAATCGCAGACCTATGATGTGATAACGCCGCTCTCTACCCAGTAGGCTGTGATTGATTCAGGCATTCCACTGGGTAGTTGTTTGAATGTGCCAAATAACAACGCCGTATCTATTGAACACGCATCAGCAAGAATATCCAGCCACTCAAGTAATTCAAGCCGACTTTCCATATCTAGCACATCGACACGATCAAGCATGAGAATGCGAGTTCCTGACATGTTGCTGATAGTCTGAGCGATGATTGCATCGCATCGCCATTTTTCAGACTCACTAAGCAAGTGTGTTGGTCTGCCTCCGTAAGTTATAGACATGTCTGGAGAAATCACCACGCGTGACCATGGAACTATCTCGCATGCACCGGAAAGTTGTTCATTAACCGTTCCAAGCATTTCGCTTAGGTATTCCATCGGGATACCATCTGGGGAAGTCGCTTCGGCAATAGCTACCCACTCCTTGATATCCTCATGATGTTTCTTAGCAGACTCTGTCTTAGCATTGGCATCTTGGATTTGCTTCTTTATCGACTTGACCTCTGATACCTTGTCGTCGAGATTAATGATTTTTGCACGCAAGCCTAAAAGTTCATTTTTATAGGAATCAACGTCTTTCAATTCTGGCACTTCGATTCTGGCAAGGTCGTTCTTTTCTTTCCCCAAATCAATAATAGTTTTATTGATTTCCCATATTTTTTTAATTACCTCTGCAAGTCTTTTCTCTTGATCTTTTAAATCGTCAGTTTGTTGTGCAGTAAAATTGCGATTCGGTTCCCCATATTCTGCAATATACGCTTTCCACAACACCTGAACTTCCTTAACTTCCTCAGGGTTCGGTGTTAATTTCAAAACGTACTTCATTAAATCGTGAACGACTCCAACACGTCCTTTATCTTCAGCATCGTTGAGGATAATATTAATTCTTGATTCGATAGCACATTTATATTCCTCTGCTTCTTTCAATCTTTTTTCAACGTCACCAGGAATATAAGAATCGATTTTTTCCTGTAGTTTTTTCTTCTTTTGCTGTTGTTCGTAAGCGGTTGCATTGTGCTGTTCAACCGCGCCAATCGTTCCACGTAATTCATTCTCCTGTTCCTTCAGAGACTGCAATTCTTCCGTTGCTGTATCGATATCGAAATCGACATCGATTGGTTTATCAGCCTTCCACCCTTCAGCAATCTTTGGCCCGTATGCGGATGCACCTGTAACACCTTTCCAATCGCGCTTTGCATCCCTGGCTTTGTCATCCGCGAACTCGCTAACAGCTGGAAAGCCAGTTCTCAACAATGGCAATACCATTTCGACCTTCTCGCCATTGAGATTTCGCGACAACATCCGCGCCTTCACATCTTCAGACGTCGGTTTGCACTTCGTCAGAGAGAAAAGAAACTGGCGCTTTTCGTCGGGCGACATGCTCGCGAAACGTTGGCCGTACAGCGAAATAGCTGCGCTTTCGCCAAGGTCTTTCCCGATAAAATCTCCAGATGGCATATTGAAAGAATAGTGTTCACCGTCCATTTCAATAAGTGCCCCGCCTGCCTTTGCTCCGTCACTCACAAGTTTCG
>CAIYGK010000038.1 GCA_903925725.1 uncultured beta proteobacterium
ATCGGTGCCTGGGCCTCGCCACAGAGTCAGGTCATCAGCGGACGCAGCGTGCTGGTGGCGAACGCCGCCAAGTTCGGCGCCAGATTCCTGTTGCAGCCGCCGCGTCCACCGCACTGGGGCGGCTACCGCCTGCAAGCTGACAGCTGGCAATTCTGGCAGGGCCGCAAGAGCCGTCTGCATGACCGTCTGCGCTACACATTGACGCCAGAAAAATCCTGGTTACGTGAGCGACTGGCGCCCTGAATTCTGCCCTAATGAGCCCCCAGCAAGGCCATCACCAGCGAGACCGTCACCAGCGCCAGCACGGTTGAAACCGCCACGCTGGCTGTCACCAGTTCCTGTGCCACCTGGTAGCGCTGCGAGAACAGGAACACGTTGGCTCCGATTGGCATGGAGGCCGCCACAATCATCACTGACAGCGGTAAGCCGCTCAGACCGAGCGACCAACTCAGCAGCGCCACAAGCGCAGGGAACGCCAGATTCTTGATCAGCGCCAGACCCAGCGCACCTCGGAGATGCTCACCGACACGTACCTGAGTCAGGGTGACACCGACCAGCAGCAGCGCAATCGGGCCAAACGCGTGGCTCAGGAGCAGCAAGGGCTTGTCCAGCAGCGCCGGAATCACCAATCCGGTTTGCGAGAAGGCCAGGCCCAGCATGATGGGCAGGGGCACCGGATGAATGATGCCGTTGCGCACTGCGGCCAGCACGGTCAGCGCCATGTGGCGTGGCACGCCAGTTTCGCCTTTGGCCTGCTCGCGCGCCACAGCCAGTTCCAGGACCACCGTGGCGAGCGTCAGTAGCACCAGGGCATGCACCGATATCAACGTGAAAAGCATCACCAGACCGGCTTCGCCATAGGCAAGCGAAACCAGGGGCACGCCGATCATGATTGTGTTGCTGAAGGTTGCCGCCAACGCCAGCACGGCGCCGCGCCGCGTCGCACCCTGCCAGACCAGCATCGCCGCGAACAGCAGGGCCGCCGCCACGAAATACATGGCAACCGGCTTGAAGTTGAGATGCTCCACGTGGACCGTACTCATGGTGCGAAAGAGCAAGGCCGGCGTCAGCACCATGAAGACCAGATTCGAAAGGTCTTTGCTGGCCTCGGAGCGAATCCAGCCGGCGCGACCGCTGAGGTAACCAATGGCAATCAGGAGGACTACCGGCAACAGGGAAGAAATTACGGTATCTGTCACTGCAGCGCTTCAATGGATTCAGCGCACCAAACGGGCAAACGTACGCCGGAATTTCTCCACTTTGGGCGCTGCCACCGCCACGCAATAGCCCTGCTGCGGATTCTTTGCAAAGTAGTCCTGATGGTAATCCTCGGCGGCCCAGTAGTTCGCCAACGGCAACACTTCGGTAACGATGGGCGTGCGATAGACAGCGCTGTTCGTCATCTCGGCAATGACTTCCCTGGCCAGCGTCTCATGCGAAGGTGACGAAAAATAGATGCCACTTCGGTACTGGGTGCCGCTGTCATGTCCCTGTCGATTGAGTGTCGTCGGGTCATGGATAACGAAGAAAATCTCCAGAATTTCGCGTGCGCTTATCCGGGTCGAATCGAACACCAGCTTGACCACCTCGTTGTGACCGGTCGCGCCAGTGCAGACCTGGCTGTAGCTCGGTTGCTGGACGTGGCCGTTGCTGTAGCCACTTTCAACGTCCACGACTCCCTTGACGCAGACATAGACCGCCTCAAGGCACCAAAAGCAGCCGCCACCTAGCGTGAGGGTCTGCAGGGAATCGGTCATCGAAGGTCTCCTTCAGGTGTGAATTGCACAGATCACTGTTGACAGTTTATCGC
>CAIYGK010000039.1 GCA_903925725.1 uncultured beta proteobacterium
CGATTGTTAGCCGGATGTGGCAACGGTTGTCACTGGCGGCCCTGCTGTCGCTGGTCGCTCTGGGCGCGCAGGCGCAGAGTGCGATCGAAGCCGTTTCGGGCTCGCTGCAGGGCGGGGTCGAAGTCGTCAAGATAGATTTCTCGCAGCCACTGACTGCGGTTCCAACCGGGTTTTCAATCCAGTCGCCAGCCCGAATTGCGCTTGACTTCCCGGGCATAGCCAATGCCATGGGGCGCTCAACGGTAGAGGTCAATCAAGGCAATTTACGCACAGTCAATGTGGTGCAGGTGGGCGAGCGCACGCGTGTCGTGCTCAATCTCAAGCAGGCAACGCCTTACAAAGCGCAATTGCAGGGCAAGTCCCTGTTGATCGTGTTGGAAGCGGTGGCGGGTGGCTCGCCGTCTGCCACCGTGGCGCCGGTTTTTTCCGAGAGCCGCAATCGCGACAATTTGCCACTCAAGGATGTGGATTTCCGTCGCGGGGAGGAAGGCTCGGGGCGCATTGTTGTGGGCCTGCCCAATAACCAGGTTGGTGTCGATATTCGCCAGCAGGGGCAGACCTTGGTTGTTGAATTCATGAAGTCGAGCTTGCCCGAGGGAATGCGCCGGCGTCTGGATGTGGCTGATTTCGCAACGCCGGTGCAAACGGTGACAACTTTTCAAACGGGTGACCGCGTACGCATGGTGATCGAACCCAAAGGGCAGTGGGTCCACAGTGCTTACCAGAGCGACGAGCAGTTCGTGGTCGAAGTCAAGCCGCTGAAGATCGATCCGTCCAAGTTGACCCAGGGGCCGGGTTACAGCGGCCAAAAACTCTCACTCAACTTCCAGAACATCGAGGTTCGTTCGCTGCTACAGGTGATTGCCGACTTTACGAACTTCAACATCGTCACCTCGGATTCCGTGACAGGCGCCGTGACCCTGCGGCTGCAGGATGTGCCCTGGGACCAGGCGCTGGACATCATTTTGCAGGCCAAGGGGCTGGGCATGCGCAAGACCGAAAACGTCATCTGGGTCGCGCCCAAGGATGAAATCCTGGCCAAGGAAAAGCTCGAACTCGAGTCCAAGGTGTCGGTACTCAACCTTGAGCCTGTGCGAACCCAGTCGTTCCAGATGAATTACGCCAAGGCAGACGACATTGCCAAGCAGTTGACCGGCGCCGGTGGCGGTGAAAAGAGCGCAGGCCGAACCTTGAGTCCGCGCGGCAGTGCAACGGCCGACCCGCGCACCAATCAGCTTTTCGTCACCGACGTGCCTTCCAGGCTTGAGCAGGTGCTGCAATTGTTGCAAAAGCTCGACGTGCCGGTACGCCAGGTGATGATCGAGGTGCGCATCATCGAAGCGGGCGACTCATTCGGTAAATCGCTGGGCGTCAAATTCGGCGCTACTGATTTGCGAGCGCAAAATGGCGGCGACGGCGGCTATCAAATTGGCAACAGCAGCAACCGCATAGTGCTGGGCAATAGCTACAGCGACGCGGTGGCCGCCAGTGGTGCTGGGGGCAGCGTTAATACCGGCGGCAGTTTTGTCAATTTACCGGCGACCGCTCCGATTGGAGCTAATGGCGTCCCCGCTACTTTCGCGTTGTCGATTTTCAGCAGCCTGTCGAACCGGTTTTTGAATCTGGAAATCTCTGCACTCGAAGCGGATGACAAAGGTCGCGTCGTATCAAGTCCGCGTGTGGTTACGGCCGACGGCAAGAAAGCCGTGATCAAACAGGGCGACCAGATTCCGTATCAGACCTGCGACAAAAACGGCAGCTGCACCACGACCTTCAAAGACGCCAATCTCAAGCTTGAGGTAACGCCGCAGATCACACCTGAGGGCGCGGTCATCATGGACCTCGACGTCAGCAAGGATACCAAGGGTGTTGACACCGCTGCCGGACCTGTCATCAGCGGCAAGAATGTGACTACCCAGGTGCTGGTCGAGAACGGCGGCACGGTCGTGATCGGCGGTATTTTCGAGCAGACCGAGTCGACCAACGAGACCGGTGTGCCCTGGCTGCGCAGTCTGCCGGTGGTGGGCAACCTGTTCCAGAGCAAGACCCGTTCTGACAAAAAGACCGAGTTGCTGGTGTTTGTGACGCCACGGATCATCACGGAAAAGACCGGCGCCCGTTGATGCCGAGAAGAATCGCAGGAATATGAAAATGAATATGAACCGAATCAAATATTTTGTTGTTCTTGTAGCGCTGGTTATGCTTTCAGCTTGCGGTGGCGGCGGCGGTAGTCCGGGCACAAGTACCGGCGGAACAACTACCGGCGGAACAAGTTCGGGTGGAACAAGCGCCATACAGCTTTCCACTTCGGCGCCAACCTCGCTTAATCTGAACAGTGGCGAAACGAGTCCCTCATATGGCATCGTCGGTGGGTTTGCCCCATACGCGGTAACCGCCGACACCCCATCGTTGCTCAGCGTGTCGCTGACTGGGGATGCATTCACAATTTCTGCGACTGCGGGAATCAGCGGCACCGGTGCGGTCGTGCTCACTGATGCCAAAGGGACAAAGGTCAGTATTGCCATCGTAGTGCGCTCGGCTACAGCGGCGGCACTGTTTGTTGATGCCCCGGCAAACCTTACCATCGCCGCTGGCGGGTCTGGTACTAGCACGATCGTGGGGGGAAGCAAGCCATACACCGCGGTGAGCAGCAACACGGCAGTGGTCACCGTAGGCGCGATTGGTGCCGATGGTAAATTTACGATAACGGGTGGCGGCGCTGGCAGTGCTTCTGTGACCATCAAGGATGCGTTGGGGACCGCGGTGACGGTGTCTGTCACCGTGCCATCGCCCGCCGGGTTGTTTAGCACCGCACCTTCAACCCTCCAGATCTTGAATGGCACGAGCAATTTCTACACTGTTTATGGCGGAACCGGCCCCTATGTCGTGAACACAAACGGCGTGATTGCCAACGCCGTGATCACTGGATCCAGCCTTGTCATCTCCGGTAGGGTGCCAGGCAACCAGACGGTTGCTGTCAGTGATGCCAAGGGGGCGGTCCTCCTCATTGACGTTACGGTAAAGAGCGGACTTTATACAGACGCGCCTGCCAGCCTCAGTGTCCCCAGTGGAACCGGCGCCACTTATACGATTTATGGCGGGATTCCTTTCGGCGCTTCTCCTTTGTATAACGTCAACAGCAGCAACCCTGCGGTTGCCAGTGCCACGGTTACGGGGTCAACGCTGTCCATCAGTGGGCACTCAAGTGGCGTAGTATCCCTTGTGATCACTGACTCGGTCAGTGCAAGTACCGTGATCACGGTGACGGTTCCGGCGGCCGGGGCGCTCATGAGCACGGCCCCGTCCAATCTCAATATTCCCATCGGTGTAACCCTTCCCCCTTATGCAATAAGCGGGGGTAGCGGAAGTTACACGGCGACAAGCAGTAATCCGGCCCTCGTGA
>CAIYGK010000040.1 GCA_903925725.1 uncultured beta proteobacterium
CCCGTCTGTAAATGTGCAGTCTGTTCCGAGTCTTACCGTCGCTCCAAACCACGCCAACGCAGAAAGACCGCTTATCAATGAAGACAACCAAAACCAGGAAAACCGAAAACCGTTGCTTGACTATCGGGGAAGTCCCTGTAAAAGAAGGAAGCATGATGGAAAAAGCCATTCTTACCTGCGCCCTGACCGGCGTTTTGACCAACCCCAAGCAGCACCCAGTGCCCGTCACGCCAGCGCAGATGGCGCAGGAGGCGCGCGACGCGTTCAACGCTGGCGCCTCCATCATGCACGTGCATCTGCGCATGCAGGAGGAGGGGCTGGGCCATATGCCGAGCTGGGACCCGGACATTGCCGAATCGATTGTCAACGCCATCCGCGCGGCCTGCCCCGGTGTCATCATCAACCTGACTACGGGCGTCGTCGGCAAGGACATCAGCGGCCCGCTGGCGTGCATCCGCCGCGTCAGGCCCGAGATCGCCGCCTGCAACGCGGGCAGCCTGAACTACCTCAAGATCAAGGACGACGGCCAATGGGCCTGGCCGCCTATGGTGTTCGACAACCCGGTGACCAAGGTACAGCAGTTTCTCGACGTGATGCAGGAGTGCCAGGTGCACCCGGAGTTCGAATGTTTTGATGTCGGCATCGTGCGCTCGGTCGGCATGTTTTTGAAGAACGGCATGCTCAAAGCGGACATGGGGCGCGCCGAATACAACCTGGTGATGGGGGTGGCGTCGGGCATGCCCTGCGATGCCGATTTGCTCGCTCTGATTCCGCGCTGGATGGCGGATGGCAGTGTCTGGCAAGCCACTCTGATTGGTCGCGCCGAAATCTGGCCGGTGCACCAGAAGACGGCCGAGTTGGGTGGCATGCTGCGCACCGGTCTGGAAGACACCTTTTATTTGCCAGATGGTCAAAAAGCCAGCGGCAACGGTGTCCTGATCGCCGCTTTGGCCGATTGCGCGCGCAAGGCAGGCAGAGCGGTAGCGAGTCCGGCGGAGGCGCGGACCATGCTGGGTTTGCGTCCGAGTGCCTAGGGTGAACTGGCGCTAGCACTACAGCGAATTCAGAAAGCAAAAACCCGCGACGCGAAAGCGCGTGCGGGTTTCAATTTGGTGCCTCGGGCCGGAATCGAACCGGCACACCTTTCGGTACTGGATTTTGAGTCCAGCGCGTCTACCAATTCCACCACCGAGGCCGGAAGGAGATGAGGCGCGAATTATGGCACAGTGTGGGTTATGAAATACCCAACGATTGAAGATACCATTGGAAAAACCCCCCTCGTCAGATTGCAGCGTATTGGCTCTGACAACAACGCCACACGCGGCAATGTGATCCTGGGGAAACTTGAAGGCAACAACCCGGCTGGTTCGGTGAAAGACCGGCCCGCTTTGTCCATGATTCGCCGTGCCCAGGAGCGCGGTGACATCAAGCCTGGCGACACGCTGATTGAAGCGACCTCGGGCAACACCGGCATCGCGCTGGCCATGGCCGCTGCCATCAAGGGTTATCGCATGATTCTGATCATGCCCGAAGACCTGTCAGTCGAGCGCGCGCAGACCATGAAGGCGTTTGGTGCCGAGTTGATCCTCACGCCCAAGAGCGGTGGCATCGAGTACGCGCGCGATCTGGCAGAGCAGATGCGCCGTGACGGCAAGGGCTTTGTGCTGGACCAGTTTGCCAATGCCGACAATCCGCGCATCCATTTCGAGACCACCGGCCCTGAAATCTGGGCCGACACCAAAGGGCACGTGACGCACTTTGTCAGCGCCATGGGCACCACCGGCACCATCACTGGCGTGTCGCAATTCCTCAAGCAGAAGAACCCGGCAATCAAAGTCATTGGCGTGCAACCGATGGAGGGCTCGCGCATTCCCGGCATTCGCAAGTGGCCGCAGGAATACCTGCCCAAAATCTACGACCCAAGCCACGTGGACGAGTTGATGTATGTGAGCCAGGAGACCGCCGAAGACATGTGCCGGCGTTTGGCGCGCGAAGAAGGCATTTTTGCCGGCATATCCGCAGCGGGCGCCTGTTGGGTGGCGCAGGAGATCGCACGGCGTGAAAGCAATGCAACGATCGTGTTTGTCGTTTGCGATCGCGGTGACCGTTACCTCTCTACTGGCGTTTTTCCGGCATGAGCGGCGCCTTTCGCTTTTGCCCGCAATGCGCGACACCGTTGGAACTGGTGACGCTGGCAGAAGACGGTGGCGCCAAAGAACGCCTGCGCTGCGCGGCCTGCGGCTACACCCACTGGAACAATCCGACGCCCGTGCTGGCTGCCATCATTGAGTACCAGGGCAAGGTGCTGCTGGCGCAAAACGCCGCCTGGCCTGGCAAGATGTTTGCCCTGATCACCGGTTTCATGGAAGCAGGCGAGACGCCGCAGGCGGGCATGGCGCGTGAAATCGAAGAAGAAACCAGTCTGACCACGAGTGAGTTGAATCTGATTGGTGTTTATGACTTTCAGCGCATGAACCAGATCATCATCGCCTACCATGCTGTTTGCCATGGCGAAGTGAAGCTTTCGCCAGAGTTGGTCGATTACCGGCTCTTTGCGCTGGAGGATGTGAAATGCTGGCGCGCCGGTACCGGTCACGCTTTGGCACAATGGCTGCGCTCGCGTGGCCATGAACCGCAGTTTGTGGACTTCCCAAAACGAAGCTGATCCCGGGTCTTTAGAATTCAGCCTATTCCAAGGAAATTTGATGCAAATTGACCGAGAACTCGACGCCCGTGGCCTGAACTGTCCGCTGCCCATCCTGAAAGCGAAAAAAGCGCTCACCGATATGCAAAGCGGTCAGACGCTGCGTGTCGTGGCGACGGACCCTGGCTCGGTGCGCGATTTTCAGGCCTTTGCCAAGCAGACCGGCAATGAATTGCTGGAGCAGCAGACCCTAGGCATGGAGTTCTATCATGTCATGCGCCGCCGCTGAGGCAGCACATTAACCCAATCGCGACAACTGATCGCTGAGTTTGACCAGGGTCGCCTCGAAGTCGGCCACGCGCTTGCGCTCCTGAGCAATCACGGCTGGCGGCGCTTTGGCAACAAACGCTTCGTTGCCCAACTTGGCCAGCGCCTTGGCGATTTCGCCTTGCAGGCGTGTCGCCTCCTTGCCCAAGCGGATTTTCTCGGCGGCAACATCAATTTCCATGTGCAGGCAGATGCGAACGCCGCCCACAACCGCAACTGGTGCCACCTGCGCTGCGGCCGACCAGGCTGCTTCGTCTTCAAAGACACGCACGTCGCTGAGCTTTGCCAAGGCCTGCAGGAGCGGCGCGGACTGTTGCAGGAAGGCTGCCTCATTGGTCTGGCCGGCAATCACATAGAGCGGCAGTCGTGTTGCTGGTGACACGCTCATTTCGCCGCGCAGATTGCGGCAGGCATCTACCAGTGCCTTCAGTTTGCCAATCTGTGCGACAGCAGCCTCGTCAATCCGCTCGGGTTGTGCCTGAGGGTAGGCGGCTATGGAGATTGATTCTCCGCCTCGTCCAGCCACGGGAGCCACCTTTTGCCACAGTTCCTCAGTCACAAAGGGAATCAGCGGGTGTGCCAGGCGCAGCAGGGTTTCCAGCGTGCGAATCAGGGTGCGGCGCGTGGCCCGCTGCTGGGCGGCATCGCCCCTCTGCAACTGCACCTTGGCGATTTCCAGATACCAGTCGCAGAACTCGTTCCAGGCAAAGTCATAAATCGTGTTGGCCACGTTGTCCAGGCGGTATTCGGCAAAGCCGGTGGCAACATCGGCTTCGGCGCGCTGCAGCAGCGAGACGATCCAGCGGTCCGCCGAGCTGAACTCAAGGTAGCCCTGTGCGCTGCCACCCACCGCACATTCTTCCTTGGTGTGCTCGCGCAGGCCGCAGTCCTGCCCTTCGCAGTTCATCAGCACAAAGCGGCTTGCGTTCCACAGCTTGTTGCAGAAATTGCGGTAGCCTTCGCAGCGTTTGGCATCAAAGTTGATGCTGCGTCCCAGTGACGCCAGGGAGGCAAATGTGAAGCGCAGCGCGTCGGCACCAAAGGCCGGAATGCCGGTGGGGAATTCCTTCTCGGTGTTCTTGCGCACCTGCGGTGCGGTCTCGGGCTTGCGCAACCCTTCGCAGCGCTTGACCAGCAGTTCGGGCAGCGCAATGCCATCAATCAGGTCCACCGGGTCAAGCACATTGCCCTCGGACTTGCTCATCTTGTGACCTTGGGCATCGCGCACGAGGCCGTGGATGTAAACGTGCCTGAACGGTACCTGCCCGGTGAAGTGCGTGGTCATCATGATCATCCGCGCCACCCAGAAGAAGATGATGTCGTAGCCGGTGATCAGAACGCTCGACGGGAGATACAGGTTGTAGTCACTCAGCGCTCCATCATTGCCCCAACCCATGGTGCTGAAAGGGACTAGAGCGGAGGAGTACCAGGTGTCCAGAACATCCTCATCGCGCCGGAGTTTCTTGCCCGGCGCTTGCGCCTGCGCCTCGGCTTCATCGCGCGCCACATAAACCCGGCCGTCTTCGTCGTACCAGGCCGGAATCTGATGGCCCCACCAGAGCTGGCGGCTGATGCACCAGTCCTGGATGTTGTTCATCCACTGGTTGTAGGTGTTGACCCAGTTCTCCGGCACAAACTTCACGGCGCCGGACTGCACGGCATCAATCGCCTTCTGCGCGATGGACTTGCCTGTGGGGTCCGACGGGCTGACCTTGGTCATCGCTACAAACCACTGGTCCGTCAG
>CAIYGK010000041.1 GCA_903925725.1 uncultured beta proteobacterium
AACTTTCGATTCATGATTGAGCTTCTCCTGGTTTGGACTGGAAGTCCACGGACGGATAAGAAATTCGAACGCACGGGGGCGAGCATAGCATCCCGTGGGAGCGCAAAAACATCCGATAAGGGCTGCTGTTTTGCGATACTCGCAGCATGCAGCTTCAGGACATTCTTTACTCGCAGGGCTTTGGCACACGGCGCGTCTGCGCCGGCCTGATCCAGCAGGGCTTGGTGCAAGTCTATGCCTCGGTGCAAGCGCCAGCCACGGTTTGCACCGAGTCGAACGCAGAGTTTGTCGCCGACGGTCTGCGCTTTCGCGTGCAGGGCGTGGACTGGCCGTATCAGGAGAAAGCCTATCTGATGCTGAACAAGCCGTTGGCCACCGAGTGTTCGCAGAAACCATCGACCTACCCCAGCATCTACACCTTGCTGCCTTCTCCCCTGCGCCTGCGTCCGCAAAAAGGCGCGGTGCAGGGCGTGCAGGCGGTGGGGCGGCTTGACCAGGATACGACCGGCCTGCTGCTGCTCACCGATGACGGCAAGTTCATCCACCGCATGAGTTCGCCGCGCCACCACGTGCCCAAGGTCTACGAGGTGACGGTGAAGCATCCAATCAGCGACGCCCAGGTCGCCAAACTGCTCTCTGGTGTGGTGCTCGATGACGATCCGAAGCCGGTGCGCGCCGCCGCCTGCGAGGCGCTTGGCGAACACCATCTGCGCCTGACGCTGACCGAGGGCAAGTACCACCAGGTCAAGCGCATGGTGGCGGCGGTAAGCAACCGGGTCGAAGCCTTGCACCGCTCACAGATCGGCGGACTGCGTCTGCCTGACGATCTGGCGCCGGGTCAGTGGTGTTGGCTGAGCCCGGATGATCTGTTGCGCATTGCGGCCTGAGGCTGGCTGCGCGTGATGTCTGCCGCATGAACCTGTTCCTTGATTCTTTCTGGCGTGCGCTGGCGTACTGCTTGCGGGCGCGCGTGATTGCACTGTCATTCCTGCCGCTGGTCTTGATGATCGCGCTGACGCTGGGGCTGGGTTACTGGTATTGGGATGCGGCACTGGACTGGGTGCGCTCAGGGATGGAGGCGGGTGGCGTCTTCAGCTCGCTTGGACCCTGGCTCAATCGCGTGGGCTTGGGTACTTTGAAAATGGTGCTGGCACCGTTGCTCGTGATTTTTGGGGTGACGCCGCTGATCGTCTTGCTGTCCCTGCTCGCAGTGGCGACTTTGATGACGCCGGCCCTGACCCTGCTGGTGGCACAGCGGCGCTTTCCGCAACTCGAGCGCTTGCGCGGTGGCGGTCTGGTCTCGGGCACCATGCGCGCACTGGGTCTGAGCTTGCTGGCCCTGTTGGCCATGCTGCTGTCGAGCCCCCTGTGGCTGGTGCCGCCCCTGATTCTGGTGCTGCCACCGCTGATCTGGGGCTGGCTGACCTACCGCATCATGGCCTACGACGCCTTGGCCGAGCATGCCAGCGCGCAGGAGCGGCGCGAGATCTTTCGTCAGCATCGTG
>CAIYGK010000042.1 GCA_903925725.1 uncultured beta proteobacterium
AAGGCTGGTCTCGGTCCAACGAAACTCATATCTCCCCGGATGATGCTCCACAATTGAGGCAATTCATCCAGACTGCTCTTGCGCAGAAAGCTGCCAACCGGAGTAACGTAGGCACGAGGATTATTGAGTAAGTGAGTCGCCACTACCGGAGTGCCAAACCGCATACTGCGGAATTTGGGCATACTGAATGTGCTGTTATTGCGTCCGACTCGATCCGACCAGTACAGGATCGGGCCGCGGGACGTCAGCAAGACTGCCAGTGCCAGAAAGACCAGTGGCAACAGGAGCATCAGGACGGCGAGCAGCGCTAACAGCAAATCGAATATCCGTTTCATGGAGTCACAATCTGAGCATTGTCATTCATGGCTCTTGCGGAATTTCAGTTTCCAATACACTGGTGACAGGAAGAATCTCAAAATGCTTCTGAGATGCCAGCTCAGATACCTCGGATCACGATGACTCTGGCGCCGTGCATGATGCGTCACACTCACATCCGGACATAATGCTGCCAAGTATCCCAGCAGCCTCAGCCTCGCACAGATATCCACATCTTCGTAATATAAGAAGTAGTCCTCGTCAAAACCAGCAAGTTGTTTGAAGACCTTGCTAGGAAATAGCATGAACATGCCGCCAATCCAATCCGGATAGACTGGGCCGCAGTCCAGCAGATAGTCTTGCTGCCAACCCATGCCAAAGAGTTTGCCCAGCAACTTTAGCGGACTTGGAAACCGACGCGCCGTTACCTCTAGATCACCATTTTCCCCCTTGACCAGTGGCGCGACAACACCAACTGAAGAGTTCTCCAGACAGCCCAGCAAGTACTCGAATGGCTCGGAATTGAATCGAATATCCGGATTAATGACACAAAAAAAGCGACCGTTGGCGTGAGTGAAGGCATGGTTGTGGTTGGCAGCAAAACCCTTTGGGCAATTATTGCGGAAAACTGTCACAGGGAAAGAGCAGGCGGCCGGATCAAAACCCAGTGATTCTTCCAGATTGAGTGTAAGAATCAATTCCAGATGAACTTTCCGACAATGGCGTTCCAATCCTGATACCAGCCTCCCGACCAATTCAATCTGCGCGTGACTCACAACGGATATGGAAATATCTGCGTGCGGCAAATCAGTGTCTTCTGTCAGCGGTCTGAGGACGGTCCCCCCATTCATGGTTTGCGCACTCCCTCAACCGCTCGACGCAGACCTTCTGCCATGGAAAGCGGAGGTTCCCAATCCAGGAGTCGACGTGCCTTTGAGATATCCACGCGCAAGTTGCCGCAGACTCTCTGCAGCATGTCTCCCCTGCCGAGGATCATTCCAGCAAAATTCAGGACCGACAATGGCACAGGTACAAGTCGGGCTGGAACGCCGAAGGCTTGAGCCAGTCCGCGCACCAGGTCGGGACTGGAAATATCCTGGCCGTCACTCACCAGAAAGGTCTCATTCGCCGCCCGGGCGTGATCAATGCAGGTGGAAATGAAACTGACCAGGTTATCCATCGCAACCATACTGCGCAAGTTGTTCACCCGAGCCAACGGCAAGGGCCAGCCCCGCTGCACAACGTGCATGAGAGAGGCAAAATTGGCCCGGACTCCTGGCCCATAGACCAAAGGCGGCCGGATGATGACGAGTTCCAGACCGGTCTGTGTTGCAAGTTGGCGCAGAACCTCTTCGGCTTTCAACTTGGATCGTGCGTAAGCGTTGTGCGGCCAGGGTCGATCTACCTCCGTGAAAGGCCTGCTTTTGTCAGTTTGCACACCATTGACACCAATTGAACTCAGGAAGACAAAACGTCGTACACCAGCGGCAACAGCCTGTCGCGCAAGGTCCAGTGTGACGAGCACATTGACCCGCTCAAACTCGAGCGCTGAAATGGCAGCATCGTCATTCAGGACATGCACTCGCGCGGCAGCATGCACCAACGTGTCGACGCCTGCCATTTCGGCGTGCCAGTTCGTTCGTGCACCCAGATCACCCACCGCTACATAGTGCGCACCCGGCACCTGATGGCTTGTAGTCGCGCGCGTCATTGCCACGACTTCACCTGCATTGTGTGTCACCAAATGCCTTGCCAGCGCGCGCCCGACAAAACCGGAGGCACCGGTAATCAGAATCCGCCTTGTCATGCGTTCCCTCTTGAAACTGGCTTGAAAAGAGACAAGAGCACGCAGGAAACAAAAAACAGGAGCTGATCGACGCGCTTGCGCCGGCAATGTCGAGCCTGCAGGGCCAGCCACAAGTAGCCAAGGCGACCACCACGCAAGCCTCGGTTTATCACGGGCAAGGCCGAGGCACCTACCAGATCCGCGATCAAGAGCGACTGTTCAAAACCATAGCCGGACAGTACTTTGCGTGCGCGCAAGCGAAACGATTTCCATCCCGAGTTCACACCGATCTGGTTGTTGGCGTGTTGCCGATATTTCATGCTGGACCAGCTATCGATGACCCATCGATAGTGATGCGTACGGGCGAATGCGTAGGTCAGCCAGTCGTGGTAGTCGATCCGCAGCAACTGGTCGCCTGCGCCACGCACCAAGTCTTGCAGTGCACAGGCCAGCTCGTGCCGCAACACATAGGTACACCCGGGACCGGCAGACTCAAACAGGAAATCCCACTTCCTTTGTGGCCGTGCCTTGTTGACTTGAGTTTCCTTGCCGGAGGGCCAAAATGCCGTGAAGTTGCTCGAATAGCCGGCTGCCTTTTGTTTCGCCATCACACGGCAGGCGTGCAACAACTTGTCGCGACACCAAAGGTCATCCTGGTCGGCAAAACATAGAAAGTCAAAACCAGTCAGATCGACATCACGAAGCAGTCTATAGAAGTTGGGTGCGGCACCGCCAAATCGATGACCGATGGATAACAGCGTCAGTCGAGGCTCGGTCCCGGCCCACTGCACCATTCTGCTCTCGGTGCCATCTGTAGACTGATCCACGCTGACAAACAACTGCAGATCAACACCTGTTTGTTCCAGAATCGAATTGATTTGTGCAGTCACAAACTGAACACCGTTGTAGGCGGCCAGAAATACGGCAAAACGCGCCCTTGGATCAATCTCCATGAACTACCTTCTGCCCCAAGCACGCCACATTATGAGAATAATTAGCCGTCGCATGAACTTCAATATCGAAAACACCATCAACAAATAGGTGCCAAGCAAGGACAAGCTACCAGCCGCGTGTAAGACACGATAGTTGTCGACGTCGGCCAAAGTCATTTTCCACATATTCGAACTGAGTCCAGCCGCTCCATAGGGCCGTTTGTAAGTCGCCGCCAGATCGGTTCCCATTCGGACGACCTTGCCGCCGCCAAGAACAACCTGAAGCCATAGCAATCGGTCTTCCATATGACGCTTGTCCGGGAAAAACCTCTGGGCAATATCACGTCTAACCATGACCGAAGGTGTAATAAACCTGTTTTCCGAGAGAAGGGCCCACTTGTGGATCTGCAATGTCGAGCCATGCACCAGCACCCAATCGGGTTTGCAGTCAACGTCTCTGAGTATCCGGTGCCCGTGCCCGCAAAGTACCACATCAGGATGGCTGCTCATATAGGCAAACTGAATTTCGATTTTCTCTGGATGCCATGCATCGTCGGCGTCAAGGAATGCGACATAAGGCTGTGTTGCCATGGCCCATCCGGCGTTGCGGGCCCCTGCCGCCCCCTGATTTTGCGTGAATCCAAGCAAGCGGACCCAGCCGGGATAGCCCTTTTCGATATCCGTCAATAATGGCCAAGTATTGTCGCTGCTGGCATCATCAATCAGGATGACTTCAGCAGGCCTCCTGGATTGGCGCAGGACCGACGACACAGCGCGTTGCAGCGTCGCACTGCAATTGAAGCAGGGTATGACGACGCTCACGCGCGCTGGAGTCGTATCCGCCATCACGTCCGTGTCCAGTGTTTTGGCAAGCCTCTGAATTTTCGTCCGCAATCGAGAAGGATGCGCGCCAGCCTTTCACCAACAGTTGACCACAATACGCAGCGGAAATAGGCACGAGCCAAGGCCAACAACCAGCCCACACCTGGCCACCGCAATCCATTCTTGAGCTGAGCCGCCCTAACTTCGCGCAGGCCCAGCAGCGTATTGGCCGGCGCGCTGCTGATGCCGCCTTGCCGCATCCCGGAAAAAACAATGCCCGGAATGAAGAAAGCATCGTTGACAGCAAGCTCCCGCAATAGCAATTCATAGTCGCCTGCGATCCGAAACGATTCGTCGAAAATCCCATTCTTCGTGAATAAGTCACGACGATGCATCACGGCCGGATGCGGGATGCACATCAATTGCCTGAACTCCTGCTTGACTTCTTTCCACGCTCGACCAAGCGAATAAAGAATATCTCCCCTGTCATTGATCAGGTTGACCTGACTGTACGCCGCGTTGATGTTGGCTGGTATTCGTTCCAGCTGTACCACGACTTTCGCCAGCACATGCAAATCCCACAGAAAATCGTCGGCTCCAATGAAGCAGATCCATGCTCCATGCGTCTGTGCAAGCGCCTTGTTCCAGGCATGGTAAATGCCCCTGTCCGGTTCCGAAATCCAATAGGCAAGTTGCGACGAATTGTGTTTCAGGATATCGATTGTCCCATCCGAGGATCCTCCGTCAATGACGATCAACTCGACGTTCCTGTAGGTTTGCGACGTGACACTGTCAAGGCATTGCTGCAAGCTTGCTACGTTGTTGTAGACGGCTACAACGACCGTTACCAGTGGCTGATACAGAGTGCTCATGGAGCAATGACGTGATTGCCTGATGGCAACAAATCAGCTGCGCCTTGCGCGGCGTCGATCATCAAACCAACCAGCGCTGGCATCCTGGTTTTCGCCTCCCACCCGAGGACCGTGCTGGCAAGTGCGGGATCTCCCTGACTCCAATCAATGTCCGAAGGACGGAAGAACTTCCTGTCACTCAGAACATGATCAGACCAGTTCAAGCCGAGCTTGAGGAAGGCGGTCTTTACGAAATCTTCCAGGGATGCCGAATTGCCAGTTGCAATCACAAGATCCCTTGGCTTGTCCAATTGCAGCATGCGCCACATGGCATCGACATACTCCGGGGCATAACCCCAATCCCGAACAATGTCGAGTCGACCGAGAACAAGTTTCTCGTCCGAGCCGGCCGCAATCCTTACTGCGCCGTCCACAATCTTGCGCGTCACGAATCGCCCAGGTCGCAGCGGCGACTCGTGGTTGAACAAGATCCCGTTGCAGGCAAACAAGCCGTAGGCCTCTCGATAATTTGCCACCATCCAGTGTGCAGAGGCCTTGGCAACGGCATAGGGACTGCGCGGATGAAAGGGCGTTCCCTCGTTGGCCGGATTCGGACCGACGTCACCAAAGCTCTCGCTGGAACTGGCGTGGTAGAGCTTGATCTTGCCACCGAGGAACCGGATCGCCTCCAACATGTTGAGCGTGCCAACCGTGATGCTTTCCAGGGTCTCGGCCGGTTGTTCAAACGACAATCCAACCGAACTTTGCCCCGCCATAAAATACACTTCGTCAGGCTGGCATTTGGCCAACACTGACAAGACACTTCGAAAATCCGTCGGCGCCATGGAGCAAAGCGTCAGTCGCTGCTCCAACTGCAAAGCCCTCAAATTGCGGAATTCAGTGATCTGCGCATCCCGCGAGGTACCCCAAACCTCATACTTCTTGTCCAGAAGCAGTTGGGTGAGATACGCCCCATCCTGACCACCAACACCGCAAATCAACGCCTTCATGACACAAGCCTCCGATAGACTTCAGCGGTCTGCTGTGCGCAGCGCTCCCAAGTGAACAATTCCCGACGGATTCGCCCCAGACCAATCAGTTCCTGGCGCCGCTCGGTTGATTGAAGTACGCGCTCCATGGAAGATCGGATGGAGTCCTGATCCAGTGGATCGAAGTATTCGCCGGCTTCGCCTACCACTTCAGGTATCGAACTCGAATTGCTGCAAATTACAGGGCAATCCAGCCACATCGCCTCCAGGGGCGGAATCCCGAATCCCTCGTACTTGGATGGATAAACCAGGGCGGCGGCGGCCTGGTACAAGGCGGACAGGCGCTCATCGCCGCCACCCAACTGAAGCACTTGTGCAGTTGTCAACCCGAGTCCCGCCATCAACTCTAGCTCCTCGGATGAAAATGCACCCGCGCCAAAACAGACGACGCGAAAGTTCTCCTGTAGCCAGCCCGATGCAGCGTACGCCCTGATCAGCCCTTCAAAATTCTTGTAGCCGTGGCGTCCGGCCACAAAAAGGATGAAAGGTGATGCGCCGACCAGATGTTCAACGGTCAGCCCCGATTGTGCCAGTGGCTCACAGCCAAGGTAGGTGACACTGACGCGATCGTCAGGAAATTCGTACAAATCAAGCAGATCGCGTCGTGTGCTTTCGGAAATACAAAACACGTGATCGGCCCGGTATACGGCGCATCGCTTCCTGCGCTTCAAAGGATACCCAGCGGGAAAGCTTTCTGGAAAGCGCTCCTCGATCATGTCGTACACCGTTAGCACATGAGGCACCCTGGACCGACAGACGGCCTGCTCCGCATAGTAAGTTTCGTGAACGAGGTCTGGACGCATCAGATAGGAGACCGGCCCACACAATGCTGTGCCAAGTGACTTGATTGCACGAGCCGTGTTCGGTAATCGTGGAACGTAGCGGCCCACAACAAGGTTGCTTGCCAACTCCCTCAAGTAGCCATTGACATGCAGTGGCGCGACGACCTGCACCTCCATGCCGGGTAGCCGGGCAAGATGCGAGGCCAAAGCGCAGATGTAACGCGAGATTCCGCCGTACGTTTGCTCGACAAAGACCTGTCCATCGTAGACGATCTTCATGGAACAAGCTGCTCTTGAAACCGCGCCGGGTCCCGCAACAGGGACTCATGGTCATTTATGGTATTTGATCCGAGCTGCCGGCGAATCCACCAGGGACCAAAGTGCGAGGCCCAGCGCCCGGTCGCGAGCGCCAGTCGACGCTGGCTGATGGTGGCTCGTGACAAAGCGTGAATTCCGTTTGCACTGGTCAGACCCAGCCCCAGTCTGGAACCCAGAACTTCAAGGGTGCGTTTTTGGAAGAAACCAATGTGCTGGCCAGTTCCAAAGGCGTAGTACCACCATGTGCCGGGATCAGGTGGTGGTCCATCATAAAGTTCGGTCGTAAAAAACATGGTTTCCGCGCCTGAGCTGGACAGAGTGTCTTCGATAAATGCAGCCGGATCGCTAAGGTGCTCCAGGACCTCCATAGCCGTCACGACACGACAGGGACCAAGTTCCGTCCTGTAGTTGAATCCAGGCGCCAACAAATTCTCACAATACTTGTCGGCCCAATAGAAATTGAATCCCAAATCGCGCATCAGTCGAGTCAAGACGCCGTAACCCCCCGCCGTATCCAGATAGGGCCCTTGTCCACGTTCATTCGCTGCCCAATACAGTGCGCCAGCCAGTTGGCGCGCAATTGAATAGTTGCGCGCAAGCAAACCGGTATCCGCCGCAGCGATGGCTTTGGAATAGGCCTCGTCAAGCCAGTGAGGATCCTGCGCGCGCAAGAACCCGCAGTGACCACAGACTTCGTAATCGGCCGGGTACTTGCGCAGCACCTTGGCGGTGAATGCGAATTGCATCTGCTGTGAACAGACCGGGCATGTCATATTCTTAGCTTGCTGTTGTGACAGCAGATCTTATTCTTGGGTAGAAGACAAACCCGTACAGATAGATATGCGTCGTGGCGTAGACCAGTACTGCCGCTGCCGGGATCGCGATCAAACCCATCTGATGAATGCCCAGAAGTTTCAGTGGCAGCACGACGGCACAAAACATTGTCACGACGATGACCTGCTCACGCACCACTCGCACACCGTTCAAGAACATTGCGAAGGCTGATCCACAGCAGTCCAGCACCGTCCAACAGGCCATCGCGCCCACCAAACTGACAGGCACATGAACAGCGCCATGTGTCCAATACTTCAATAGCTGCTGGCTGACTGCAAACAGGATCAGGGCCCCCACCAGCGAAATTCCCAAGGTCGCCAGCATGCTCAGTTTCAAGGTGTGATGAATGAATTTGACATCACCTTTGACGTGTGCATCAGCGTAGGCACCCCAAAGTGGTCCGTTCATCATGGTCAAAGGTTGCGTGACGAATTGAAACAGTCGCTGCACCACACTGTAAACCGCCACCTGAGCAGGACCAAGGACACTGGAAATGATCAGTGTATCTGCGCCCCAACCTACCATACCTCCGAGTTGCAGGACGAAGAACAGTCCCCCAATTCGCAGCAGCCCCGGTGTTTCTGTGGCTACCGCGATTCTGAATTGATGCAGTGAGATCAGATCGCGCCGGACCAACAAGCCAAGCAGGCAAAAGGTCGACAGCAGCGGTATACCAAAGCTTGCCGCGAGCAGGACAGGGATACCGGCCTGCCAATGTGCCGCCAGCCACAGGGCCCCCAACGAAACCATGCTGCCCAGCGCCGACACCACATGCACTTCAAAATTTCTTTGCAAACCGGCAAACACACTCTGGATACCTGTGGTCAGCAAACTCAAGCCAAACAGCACTGCAAACAGTCTGGCAGCATCCCTGGCCTCCATCAACAGGAACGCGTCGTCAGTCTTGATGATGCGGTCCCAAGGTAGAACCACCGCCAGCATGGATAGCGAAGCACCGACCACAAGGCCTAGCAACATGAGAAAGCCCAAGCCACCAGTGACGGCCTGACGCAAAAGGACAGGATCCTGAATGGCACGACGAGCGGCGACATGGTTGACAAGTGCATTGCCAACACCCAAGCCCAAGAGCGAAAGCATGGTTGCGAAACTTGCCACAGTCATCCAGACGCCAAAGCGCTGCGCGCCCAGATAGGGAATGGTGAGGCTGACGCTCAACACCATGACAGCCATGGTCATGCTCTTGCTGACAATATTTGCCAGAACCGCCCAGGCTGCCAGTCGGTATCGTTCCGCCGCTCTGCCGTCCTCGGTCACAGCGTCAAGAGAACGCGTTCGAAGGTACCGAAGCCAGTTCAAGCTGATCACTCAACACTCACCGCAACCTGGTAACCGTGTTGCTTGAGCAAGGCGCTCTTCTTCGCTTCAGCGAGGTCCGTTTGCACCATCTCAGTCACCATCTGGTCCAGGGAAATCTCCGGTACCCAGCCCAGTTTTTCCTTGGCCTTGGTCGGGTCACCCAACAAGGTTTCGACTTCGGTCGGACGGAAATAGCGCGGGTCAATCCGGACGATGGCTTTCTGGTCCCAGTAGCCAACCTCCATGACACCCTGGCCTTCCCAGCGGATCTGCATGCCCAGTGCTGCGGCCGTCTTTTCGATGAATTGGCGCACGCTGTACTGCACGCCAGTGGCGATCACAAAGTCTTCCGGGCTGTCCTGCTGCAGCATCAGCCACTGCATGCGCACGTAGTCCTTGGCATGCCCCCAGTCGCGCAGGGCGTCGATGTTGCCCATGAACAGGCATTCTTCGAGTCCCTGACTGATGTTGGCCAGGCCGCGGGTGATCTTGCGGGTAACGAAGGTCTCGCCGCGGCGTGGGCTTTCGTGGTTGAACAGGATGCCGTTGCAGGCATAAATCCCATAGGCTTCGCGGTAGTTGACCGTGATCCAGTAGGCATACATCTTGGCTACCGCGTATGGGCTGCGGGGGTAAAAAGG
>CAIYGK010000043.1 GCA_903925725.1 uncultured beta proteobacterium
TACAGAACAGGACAGCAGAGCCAGCGCCATTCGCATATCCATGCCGCTGACGCCGGGCAGGCTTGCGAATAACGCAAGCGGGATCGCCAGCACTGCTATGCTGGAGCAAACGACTGCCATGAAAAGTTGTGCGCTTTGAAAGATGCGGTTCGCCTCAACGCCGTCACCCTTGCCCGTGGCCATGACTATCTTGTTGCCCGCTGCAGTCACCATGCCGACATCGGCCATAGACAGATAAGCCGGGATGGCCGAGAGAATCAGCCAGTTTCCATAGGTAGACGTGTCCCAATAATGCAGAAACAGCGGCAGGGAGGCTAACTGGATGACAATGGACATGGCCATGCCGAACGAGTTCGCCCCCATCCCTGCAAGCACGCGACGTTTCATGTTGTTGAACCCGCCTGGGCCAGAATGGATGCCAGAATCGCCTCGTTATAGTGCCCATTGCGCCCGATGCGTTGGTGACCCGCGGTGGCAATTGCCGCGCGGCGCTCCTCGTTTGCCAGCGCAAACTTGCACATCTCGGCGCATTCCTGGGCACTGCTCCAAAACAAGGCCTCCTGGCCCTCCTCATACATTGCGATGTGCTCTTCGGTCCGCTCAGCGCACAGCAAGGAAGCCAGCGCTGGAATTTCCAAGGAGCGGGTGGTGTGCAGGTCGCGATTCTCTTTTGATAGCAGGCCAAGGTTGACCCTTGCGCATTGAATGGCCTTGGCATAGTGATCGCCACCGATGGCACCACCGCGCCAATGGCTTTTAAGAACTGGCCATTCATGTGCCTTTTGCCAATGCGGGCCCTGTATGGTCAAGGGTACACCGAGCTCTATCAGCCGCTTGAGGAAGGGTCCGCGCTCGGGAAACCAGGTACCCAGAAACAGCACGTCGCAATCCCAGCGCTGGTGGTCATCCGCAGTGAGCCTGCGCGGCGCGTGGCTCACCTCATCGGCGCTGCGGTACACGCGCAGCATGTTGCGTGCACCCAATTCCTTGCCCTCGGCCACGTTTTCAATGCGCACCACCGCGTTCAAATCGTAGTGGGGCAGGCTTTGCCGGTAGGCGCGAAATCGCGCGCCGTCGCGCGGGCCCAACGGGTCGTCGATGTTGTAGTTGACGATTTTTACCGCGTGCTGGCGCAACAGCGCGATGACCTTGGGCGTGACATATTCACCGCCATCGACGTAACACAGGTCAAAGTGTTGCTTGCTCAGTTTGGCAGCAAGCCCTTTCATCAGCCACGGAGCCAATCGGTCACCGCCGAGACGCCAGGTGATGCGATCCATCCATGGCGTGCCCGGAAGACATTTCCGAAGGTCCATATGCTCAACCGTATGACCCAACCTTCGCAAAGCGTTTGCGCGATCAAGACAGGTTCCACTGATGGGGCCCAAATAAAGAATTTTCAAACTTGCTTTCATATCAATGTGCAGTTTCGACTTGGGGAATGAATGAAACAAGTTTGTCAGGCGAGACTGAACCTAACAGCTGCGAAATAAAATTGGCTTGCAAGTCGTATGTACTTTTCTCGTCACGCGTTATTTCCGATACGCGAAACA
>CAIYGK010000044.1 GCA_903925725.1 uncultured beta proteobacterium
CAGGTGGCGGTGACGCAGACCGCGGGCAACCCCTACGGGCACCTGATCCTGCGCGGCGGCAGCGTGCCGAACTACGACTCGGTCGCCGTTTCCGAGGCCGAGGCTGCCTTGCAAGCGTCCAAGCTGCCGGTCAACATCGTGGTCGATTGCAGCCACGCCAACTCACGCAAGAACCACGCACTGCAAACCCTGGTCCTGAAGGATGTGGTGCACCAGATCGTCGATGGCAACCAGGCCATCAAGGGTGTGATGCTGGAGTCCAATCTATTCGAAGGCAACCAGAAACTTGGGCAGCCGAAAGACCTGCGCTACGGCGTCTCGATCACCGACGCCTGCCTGGGCTGGGACACCACGGCGGCCTGCCTGCGCGAAGCTGCAACGCGACTGCGTGCACGGCCCTGACTGCGAGTCAGGTCTTTTCTCTAAGCCGCTGCGGGAGCTGTTGGCCCGGATGGACACCTCTCGCCTGCAGCAACGCGCTGCGCATCGTCTGCCCAGCTTTCCCAATGCAAGGGACTCAAGAAGTGGGCTGCGATGCGGGCAGGTTCTTAGGAGATACTTGTGATCGCCATGACCCAAACCCAATTTTTAGCCGCGAGGAGGCGCCCTTGAATCACGGCGCCCACCCCATTCACCATGCTTCGATGCGCGACAGCGTTGCGCGCATCCTTCCAATGGCCTGGCCGGTGTTGATAGGCCAACTGGCCGTGTTGGGGTTCAGCACGGTGGACACGATATTGATTGCCCGCTTCGCCGCCAACGACCTCGCCGCGCTCTCGGTCGGTATGGCAGCCTACATCTCTGTCTTTATCGGTTTGATGGGTGTGGTGTTGGCCATCAGCCCGATTGTGGGTCAGCTCTTCGGTGCCGGCAAATTGCAGGATGCCGGGGACCAGGTACATCAGGCCATTTGGCTGGCACTTGGATTGTCGGTGCTGGGTGCTGGTGTACTTCTGTTTCCCGGACCGTTTCTGGATTTGGCTAATCCGACGCCCGATGTTGCACAAAAGGTGCGGGGCTATCTGAGTGCACTGTCGTTCTCTCTTCCGGCCTCATTGCTGTTCACGGTTTACCGTGGATTCAACTCTGCGGTGTCAAGGCCCAAGGCAGTGATGTCGATACAGGTCAGCGGTCTTTTGTTGAAGATCCCACTGAGCATGCTGTTCATCTACGGTTGGTCACTGCCGTTACCAGGGGTTGAGCAGGTTTGGGTGGTGTCGCCGAAGGGCGTCGTCGGCTGCGGTTGGGCCACTGCCATTGTGATGTGGTCGCAGGTCGCCATTGCCTGGATGGTGGTGCGTCGCGATCCTTTCTATGCCCGCTTCGGCCTTCACCGCGGAGGATTCAACCGTCTCAAGCGCCAGTCGATCCTGCGCTTGTTGCGTCTGGGTGGCCCCATGGGAGCGTCGATTCTGATCGAAGTCACCGGCTTTACCTCGATGGCGTTCCTGATTTCGCGCCAGAGCGCGCAGGCGGTCGCAGGGCACCAGTTGGCTGCCAATCTGGTGTCGCTGATGTTCATGGTGCCGCTGGCGCTTGCCAACGGCACTGCAACACTGGTCGCACAAAGCGTGGGCGCCAGGGATTTTGCACAGGCACGCCGCCTGGGTTGGCACGGCGTTGAAATCGGCGTGGCCTTGTCCATCGTGCTGGGTGCCTTTGTGTATTTTTGTCGGGAGGCGGTTCTGGGCGTCTATACCGACAACCCCGCCATCGTTGCTGCGGCAATGCCACTGCTGGTCTGGGTCTGGTGGTTCCACATCGGCGATGCGGCGCAGACACTCGCCAACTTCGTGCTGCGCTCGCACCACATTACCTTCCTGCCACTGGTGTGCTTCGCTGTGTCACTGTGGGGCATCGGTCTGTTTGGCGGTTACCTGGTCACTCACAGCACCTGGGCGCCCATGGAATTGCGTGGAGCCGCTGGCTATTGGGCAATGAGTGCTGTCGGTTTGGTGGTGGTTGGGGTCATGCTGTGCAGCCTCCTGGCCTGGGTTCACCGACGGGAGACTCATGGGACTTGAGTGACCTGGAGCCCCCGGTCAGACTTGATCGTCAGTTTCCGGCAATAGTGGCGTGCTCCGGAAAACACTATCCGGTCAATTGCATTTTCAGATCGGTCGCCGAGCAAGTGATAAAGTTCGGATTCGACGCGTATCAGCGATAAAGTCTTGGCTTTTTCAACGCTACTCCTCAA
>CAIYGK010000045.1 GCA_903925725.1 uncultured beta proteobacterium
CCGGCCAGCAAGGTCAACAGCAGGGCAAAAAGGGATTTTCGATTGATCATTTGGAGGCATCCTTCAGGATTTCGGCAGTCAGATCGTCAAACTCGCTGTTGGCGCGACGCACATAGATACCTGTGATCAAGACTGTGAAAACAATGACGCCCATACCTATCGGTATTCCCAGCGTGGTTACTCCCGCGCCTATGGGCTGTGCCAGAAAAGGCTTATTGAATGCAATCAAAGCGACGTAACCGTAATAGACCAGCATCATCAGCCAGGTCAGCGTCCAGCCAAAGCCATTGCGCTTCTTTCGCAGTTCAAGGTATTTCGGATTCTTTTGAATCCTGTCGACCACAGGGTCACTCATGTGCGTTCCTCGTTATAGGTTAGGGGTGTTTATCAGGCATGTGTTGTCAGCACATGAATCGATTTTGCAGAGCGGTTCTGACCATGCCCTTACTCCGGATTGCATAGCAAGGCAATGAAGCTAAGGGTTAACACTAAAGAAATGGGTTGGCAAGCGCAAGAATGTAAGTATTTGCAATTTTGATGTCAGAGTGCAGTCAGTTCACGGCTCAATAGTTCTCCCCGGACATTCAAAGAAGTGTTCTTGATTCAACTTTAGGAGACATCAATATGGCAACAGCTGCGGCCCCACGGCCCATGTCGGAAGGCGAGAAGATGGTTATCTTCGCCTCGTCACTCGGCACAATTTTTGAGTGGTATGACTTCTATTTGTTCGGCGTGATGTCGGCCATTATTGCGGCCAACTTCTTTTCTGCGCTGGACGAAAGCACACGCAATATTTTCGTGTTGCTGGCCTTTGCTGCCGGCTTTGCGGTGCGGCCCTTTGGCGCCCTGGTGTTTGGTCGGTTGGGCGACATGATAGGCCGCAAGTACACCTTCCTGATCACGATATTGATCATGGGCTTGTCGACCTTTCTGGTGGCCTTCCTGCCGACTTACAAGACTGCCGGCATCATTGCTCCAGTCGCGCTGATAGCCTTGCGTCTGTTTCAGGGGCTGGCATTGGGCGGTGAGTACGGTGGAGCGGCTACTTATGTGGCTGAGCATGCTCCGCATGGTCGACGCGGTTTCTACACTTCCTGGATTCAAACCACGGCGACGGTCGGTTTGATGCTGGCGCTGATGGTGATTCTTGGCACGCGCAGCTACTTTGGCGAAAAAGACTTTGCCGATTGGGCATGGCGTATTCCCTATGCCGTGTCTGGCATCCTGCTCGCCGTCTCGGTCTGGATTCGTCTCAAACTGAATGAGTCGCCGGCCTTTGCGAAAATGAAATCGGAAGGCAAGACATCGAAGGCTCCTTTGTCCGAATCCTTCGGTCAATGGAAGAACGCCAAGATTGTGATTCTGGCCCTGTTCGGTTTGACGGCCGGGCAAGCTGTGGTTTGGTACGGAGGCCAGTTCTACACCTTGTTCTTCATACAGACATTCCTGCGGATCGATGGGCCGACCGCCAACGTCCTGATTGCGGTGTCGCTGATTCTGGGCACACCGTTCTTTGTTTTCTTCGGCGCCTGGTCCGATAAAATTGGACGCAAGCCCATCATCATGGCAGGCTGCCTGCTTGCGGTGTTGACCTACTTCCCGCTCTTCAATGCACTCACGACGTACGGCAATCCCAAACTGCAGCAAGCCATTCAGAAATCGCCCGTGACCGTGCACTCGGATGCGGCGAGTTGCAACCTGATCCTGAATCTGACGGGTACCGCCGTGTTCACCACGCCTTGTGACCTGGCGCGCGTCTATCTGTCGAATTCGGGCGTGAACTACGACCTCGTGGCGCAACCCGGCACGGTGGCCACGGTCAAGGTAGGTGACAAGGCAATTGCTGCCTACGACGCCAAGGCCCCTAACGTCAAGGAAGAAAAGGCGCGCTTCGAGAAGGAAGTGCGGGCCGCGCTTAACGAAGCGGGATATCCCGCCAAAGCAGACCCGATCGCAGTGGGTTCAAGCAACTGGATCATGCTGGTTGTGATTCTGACTATTCTGGTCATCTACGTGACCATGGTTTACGGTCCGATTGCAGCGATGCTGGTCGAACTTTTCCCGACACGGATTCGCTATACCTCCATGAGTTTGCCCTACCACATCGGCAATGGCTGGTTCGGTGGATTCCTGCCGGCGGTTTCGTTCTCGATTGTGGCGGCGCAAGGCAATATTTACAGCGGCCTGTGGTATCCGATCACTATTGCGGCCATGACATTTGTTGTCGGCATGTTGTTTGTGAAAGATACCAAGGACGTTGATATTTACGCCAACGACTAAGTGTCTGGAAAATGCTCGATCCGGTTGATTGAGGCCGGTTGAGACAAACGGGCCCTCCGCGTGAGGGCCCAACTATTTTTGGAGAACGAGAATGTGGAAAATTGCAGTGGGATTCCTGATTTTTGCGGTTGTTGCCCTGTACATGCTCAGCAAGGGTGGCAATGTTGACATGAGCGGCAACGAACACGGCTCTGCCGCTGAACACGCGCCAGCTGCCGCTACACCGGCTTCCGCCAGCGCCAGCAAGTAGCACTGGGGAGCAGCCCGCTTATTGACCTTGCTGCGCTTGCAGGTGCCGCGAACTGCCTAGAATGTCTGGCCCCTGCAGAAAGACAGCAAGACATGCCACACGGACTTATCCGCATTCGCGGCGCGCGCCAGCACAATCTCAAAAACCTTGATCTGGACATTCGCACCGGCGAATTGACGGTCGTAACTGGCCCGAGCGGCTCGGGCAAATCCAGTCTGGTGTTTGACACCCTGTATGCCGAGGGTCAGCGGCGCTATGTCGAGACCTTTTCGGCCTATGCGCGCCAGTTTCTGGATCGTATGGACAAACCCGCGGTCGACAAGGTGGAGGGTGTGCCGCCGGCGATCGCCATCGACCAGACCAACACAGTGCGGTCCTCGCGTTCCACAGTGGGCACGATGACGGAGCTTAACGATCACCTGAAGTTGCTGTTCTCACGAGCTGGTCAGTTGTTTGACCGTGACACCGCGCAGGCCGTGCAGCACGACTCGGCTGAAACGATTTACGCGCAACTGCTGGAGCGTGCCGGATCCGAAGACCCGCGTCTTGCGGTGACGTTTCCAGTCGAATTGCCGGCGAGCGCCACGGCTGAAGAAATCGAGCAATGGTTGTCGGTCAGTGGCTTTACCAAGGTACAGGCGCAGCGGGAGATTGAATCGGGCTCTGACCCCAAATCAAGACGCAAGGTAATCGATGTCGTGGCTGACAGGTTCCGACTCGGCAGTGCCGAGCGCTCACGCGTGCTGGAGGCGGTCGAGGTGGCGATCAAGCATGGCAGCGGACGCCTCGCGGTGTATGTGGATGACGCAGCAATCTGGAAGTTCTCCACGGGGCTGCACTGCCCGGAGAGCGATCTGCGTTACGCCGACCCGATCGCATCCATGTTCTCGTTCAATTCGGCCGTTGGCGCCTGTGAGGCGTGTCGCGGCTTTGGCCGCGTCATTGGTGTGGATTACGGCCTGGTGATCCCCAACGACAAGGTGACTCTGCGCGCTGGCGCAGTGAAGCCG
>CAIYGK010000046.1 GCA_903925725.1 uncultured beta proteobacterium
CCGGCCTTGAGATCGATCAGTGGCACGCCGGAGAGCATCGGTGGCCCGCTGCGCTCGCCGGTGAGCTCCATGAAGCCGACCATCGCCTGCATGGTCGGATCGTAGCCGGGAACGTCGGGATAGTCCGGGCCCATGGCAGAGATGCCGGCCCAGATGAGGTCAGGCTTTACTGCACTCAAGCTCTCGTATTCGATGCCGAATTGACGATAGCGGCGCGGCAGGGTGTTGCAGCAGAAGACGTCGACATTGAGCACCCTGATGATGCGCGCAAGTACCTCGCGCCCGGCTGGCTTCTTGAGGTCGAGGCCAATGGCTTCCTTGCCGCTGTTCTGTGCGAGGAAGTAGCTGCGCCGGTCATCACCGGCGACCCGCTTACCAATATAGCGGTTCGGATCTCCCGGCTGTTGACCGTTGGTCGCCTCGATGCGGATGACCCGCCAGCCCTTCTGCACGAAGCGCGAAGTGGCGTAGGGCAGGGACAACGCCTGTTCCAGAGATAGCACGACACGGCGCCTGCCGGGTGTGCTGGCGCTCATACCAGCTGCTGCGGTGTTACGCCGTAAGCCAGCAGCGCCGCTGTTGCGCTAACCTTTTCGTCGTCGAGGTCGCGCTGAAGTTCTGCTCGATCGCGCTGGCGCGGGTCGCCGTAACCGCCGGCACCGGGCAGGCAAACGCTGAGCAGATCACCCAAGTTCAGGGTATCGAGGCCTTTCGACTTCATGGTCCGTTCGCTGGCCGATCCCGGGTTGACCACGAAGCTGCCGACCGACCCGGGCAGGCCGCCGAACAGGCCTTGCGGTGCGAATTTGTGCCGGTCAGCGTAGCGCGCGAAGCTCACTTGGTCGGCGAGCATACGTATGTCGCGGCGCAGCGCCAGGCCGCCGCGATACTGTCCGGCACCTCCAGAATCGGTGATGAATTCGTAGCGCTCGATGCGCACCGGAAATCTGCGCTCGGTGACTTCGATTGGCGTGTTCATGAAGCGCGGCAGATGGCTGTCCTGGCCGTCGCGCCCGTCGCGGTAGGGCCGTGCGCCGCTGCCGCCACCCTGGATGTCGGTGTAGATGAAGCGCTTGCCAGCGGCGTCGCGGCCGCCGAAACCACAGGTGCTGATCTGGCCGTGCGAGCCTGCCGTGACCCGATCAGGAACCGCCTGGGCCAAAGCCCTGAGCATGGCTTCGACGATTTTCTGAGTGCAGTTGGTGCGCGCCGCCACCGCCCCCGGCGGTAACGGGTCGACAACGCTGCCCGGACGCGTCAGCAGCTTGATCGGACGATAACAACCGGAGTTTGGCGGCACGCCGGGGTCAACCACGCCGATCATCACGTAATAGGCGGCAGCGTGGGTGCTCGCCAGCGTCGCATTGACATTGCCCTCAGCCTGTGCATCGCAGCCGGTGAGATCTACGATGACCTCGTCGCCCTTGATGATGAGCTTCACGGCGATGTGGATTGGCGCCTCGTTGATGCCGTCATCATCAATCTGGTCACTTCCCTCGTAGACCCCGTCGGGAAGTTGCGCCAGGCCAAGACGCATGCGCCGCTCGGAGTA
>CAIYGK010000047.1 GCA_903925725.1 uncultured beta proteobacterium
CCGGGATCTTTGTATTTACACGCCAACGCTGAGCCGAGCGGCTTGCAATGTGTTGGCGACCGATTTCTGCGCATTTGGCAGTATGAGGGCGCCGACACATTGCAGGCCGCTCGACCCCGGCGCGGAAAATATCGGGGACAATCACCGCCAACTTAGGAGTATGGACGATGGATCTAGGCATTGCCGGTAAGTGGGCTCTGGTGTGCGGCGCCAGCAGGGGGCTGGGTTTTGGCTGCGCACAGGCGCTGGTGCGCGAAGGCGTTCATGTGCTGATGGTGGCGCGCCGCGCCGAGGTGCTGCAGGCGGCAGCGGCGGAACTGGAGGCGGACCCGCTTCGCCCGGCGAGTGCCACGGTGCAATTTGTCGCTGCGGACATCACCACAGTGGAAGGGCGCGAGGCGGTGTTTGCACTGCGGCGCGACTTTGATATTGTGGTCACCAATGCTGGCGGCCCGCCCCCAGGGGACTTTCGGGACTGGGATAGAACGGCCTGGATCAAGGCGCTTGACGCGAATATGTTGACGCCGATTGAGCTGATCAAAGCTTGCGTGGACGGCATGATGGGGCGCGGTTTTGGTCGCATCGTCAATATCACCTCGGGTGCCGTGAAGGCGCCGATTGACGTTCTGGGGCTTTCCAATGGCGCACGCAGCGGCCTGACCGGCTTCGTGGCTGGAGCGTCGCGCAGCAAGCTGGCAGGGCAGGGCGTCACCATCAACAATTTGCTGCCCGGTGCTTTTGATACCGCCAGGCTCAAGGCACTGATGGCCGGGGCGGCGCAAAAGTCCGGCGTGAACATCGGAGTTGCTATTGAAGCCCGCAAGAAAACCATTCCCGCGCAACGCTTTGGCACGCCCGAGGAATTTGGCGCCATCTGCGCTTTTCTGTGCAGCCAGCATGCCGGCTTCATCAACGGCCAGAACGTGCTGGCCGACGGCGGCGCCTATCCCGGCACTTACTGAAGCCGAAGACCCGGGTATTTCCCTGAAGACCTTGCGACGGCATGTGGCGGAAATTCATGGCACGATAGGGGCAATTTCACCAACAAGGATTCTGACAATGAGCTCACTTTCTTCACGCGCCATTCGTATCGACCAACACGGTGGTCCCGAGCAACTCAAACTGGTCAATGTGGCGGTGGGCGAGCCCGGTGCCGGCGAAATCCGCATCCGCCACCACGCTGTCGGTCTGAACTTCATCGATGTATACCAGCGCAGTGGTCTGTACCAGATGCCGATGCCGTTGCAGCTCGGCATGGAAGCCGCCGGGGTGGTGGAGGCGGTAGGCGCAGGCGTGACGCATCTGAAGGTCGGTGATCGTGTCGCCTATGCCAGCCAGCCGCCAGGCAGCTACTGCGATCTGCGCGTGATGCCGGCCAAGTGTGTCTGCAAGTTGCCCGATGCCATTTCGTTCGAGACCGGTGCCGCCATGATGCTCAAGGGCCTGACTGCGCAGTACCTGCTCAAGCGCACGCTGCCACAGGGTGGATTGCAGGCCGGGGACTTTGTGCTGTTCCACGCTGCCGCGGGTGGTGTGGGCCTGATCGCCTGCCAGTGGGCGCGTGCGATGGGGCTGCAACTCATTGGCACGGCCGGTTCGGACGCCAAGTGTGCGCTGGCCAAGGAACATGGCGCGGCCTTCGTCATCAACTATGCGAGCGAGGATTTTCTGGCGCGCGTGAAAGAAATCACTGGCGGCAGGGGCGTCAAGGTGGTGTACGACTCGGTCGGCAAGGACACCTGGGACAAGTCGCTCGATTGTTTGGCACCGTTCGGTTTGATGGCCAGTTTTGGCAACGCATCGGGTCCGGTCGCGCCCTTTGCGCCTGGCATCCTGGGCCCCAAAGGTTCGATCTATGTGACGCGCCAGACGCTGTTCAGCCACATCACGACGCGCGAGACCACGCAAGCCATGGCCGACGATTTGTTTGACGTGGTGAGCAGCGGCAAGGTCAACATCCGCATTGACCAGCGCTTCAAGCTCGAAGACGTGCAGCAGGCTCATATCGCCCTGGAAGCACGCAAGACCACCGGCTGCACCATCCTGACCCTGTGACTCTGACGGTAGACCCGCAGTGGCGTGCGGCTCTGCTGGCCAGGGCTGATCAGTTGCCGCTCAGACCGCGCCTGCCGCTTCACTGGCGACAACACGTGATTGGCTCGGTGGAGGCGGACTTCTTCGATCCACTGATAGCCCATCAATCCTCGCTTGCCAGAGAGTTGCTGCAGTTGGAGAGCAGCGAGACCGGTCCGCTTTGGCGTTTGCTCGGTGATGCCACATCGGCGCTCAATGCTTTGGCCGACGCGCTGCGGGAGTTGGGCGTGGGCCGGGTGCGACAGCACTGGCGCGACGAGCAGCTTGCGGTGTACGACGCGCAGGGGCAGCAGATTGCCCGCGTCGAGCGTGGCGTGGTGCGACCGCTCGGCATGGACACACGCGCCGTGCATCTGGTCGGGTGCAGCAGCGATGGACGTTTCTGGGTGCAGCAGCGCTCGCTGGATAAGGCGAGCAACCCGGGACTTTGGGACACCTTGATGGGTGGCATGGTGTCGGCGCAGGACAGCGTGGAGTCAGCGCTGGCTCGTGAAACCTGGGAGGAAGCGGGCTTGCTTATGGAGACGCTGACCGAACTGCGCCGAGGCGGTGAAGTGGTGCTGCGCAAGCCGAGTTCCGACGGTGCTGACGCAGGCTATGTGGTGGAGTGGGTTGACTGGTACCGCTGCACCGTGCCGGATGGCCTGCAGCCGCTCAATCAGGACGGTGAGGTGGTGCAGTTCGCGTTGCTCGAGGTACCCGATTTGATCACGCGCTTGCAGCGCAATGAATTTACGACCGAGGCGGCCCTGATTCTGCTATGCGCCCTGGATGCGGCTTGATCGAATGCGGCAGCACTGGGTCGCGCAGCCGGTTTGGCGCCAGGGCGCCGGCTGAATCCAGGATCGGATAGGCTATCGAGCAGATGTGCGAGTTGATGCGCTTCAAGTCGCTGATCAGATCAATGTGCAATGAACTGGTGTCCATGCTCTGGCGTGTGTTCACAGCCAGTCGTTCCAGGTGCGTGGCGGCGTATTCACGCTCAAGATCGCGAAAGCGGGTTTTTTCTTCGAGCAGCTTGCGTGCGTCGCGCACATTGCCGTCCAGAAACACGCTCATGCCCAGGCGCAGGTTGTCCACCAGACGGCCATGCAGGTCGGTGATCTCTGCCATGCCGGCTTCGGAGAACTCGCGTCCGGGCTTGATCTTCTTGTTTTCGACGTCTTCCAGAACGCGTTCAATGATGTCACCGATTTGCTCCATGTTGATGGTGAAGCTGATGATGTCTGTCCAGCGGTGGCCTTCGCTCTCGCTCAGCGCCTCGCGTGAAATCTTGGTCAGGTAGTACTTGATGTCGGAGTACAGCTCATCTACCGTGTCGTCCATCTTCTGCAGCGCTTGTGCCAGCTGTATGTCGTTGTTCTTGATCACGCCGTAGACACCCAGCAGCATGGCTTCAACAACGTCAGCCTGGTGCATGGCTTCACGCACGGCGCATGAAATGGCAAGGGACGGAGTCTCCAGCGCCGAGGGGTCCAGATGGCGCTGACGGCCTGCCACCGTGTTTTTTTCCTGCTTGGGCAGCCACTTCTCTACCCGACGTGCGACGACCTGGGTCAAGCCGATGAAGATCAGACCAACCACGATATTGAAGGTCAGATGAAACAGCACCACCAGTGCTGCCACTTCGCTGACCCAGGGCCGCACGTTGTCGAGCCACAGACTGATGAAGGGAGCTACCACGGCCAGGCCGATGATCTTGAATACCAGGTTGCCAAGCGGCACCTGGCGTGTTTCGACGTTGGCATTGAGCGTGGTCAGGATTGCCAGCAGGCCGCTACCCAGATTGGCGCCCAGCACGAGACCCAAGGCGACATCAATGGGCACGACGCCCGTGCTGGCCAGCGTCGCGGTCAGCAGCACCAGCGCCAGACTGGAGTAGCTCAGAATCGACAGCACGGCACCCACCGTAATTTCGAGCATACGGTCGCTGCTCAGCGACCCGAGCAGGGCCTTGATGGCGGGGGCTTGTGTCAGCACATTGGTTGACTGCGTGACCAGTTGCAGCGCCAGCAACATCAAACCCAGACCGATCAGAATGCGTCCGATGCGGCCCACGGTGGAGCTCTGACGGGCAATGAACAACACGACGCCGACGAAGATGAACAGGGGAGAGAGCCATGACAGGTCGCGCGAAAAAACGACCGCCATCAGGCTGGTACCGATGTCGGCACCGAGCATGACGGCCAACGCCGAGGGCAGACTCATCAGGCCTTGTCCGACAAACGAAGAAACAATCAGCGCGGTGGCGGTACTGGACTGCACCAAGGCAGTCACCCCCACCCCCGACACCATGGCCGTCAGGCGGTTGCTGACGCTCTTGGACAGAATGTTGCGCAGGCTGGCGCCAAAGACCCGCACGATGCCGGTTCGTACCAGCTGCGTGCCCCAGACCAGCAGGGCAATAGCGGCCAGCAGGTTGAGCAAATGGGTCACTGAATTGCCTTGATGTTGTAGTTTCTAACGAGCGCGTCGCACGCGCAGCAGTTCGTCCAGGATAAGGCACGCAGCACCGAGGGTAATCGCACTGTCAGCGATATTAAAGGCCGGGAAATGTCCGCCTGGAAAAAGCGGGTGGAGCCAGCGCCAGTGAAAGTCAAGAAAATCGATGACATAACCGTAGAGTATGCGATCGATCACATTGCCCACAGCACCGCCCAGGATGCAGGCCAGCGCAAAAGAAAAGAGCTTCTGTCCGGCGTGTGATTTAAGCAGCCACACCAGCAGCACGGCAGCCAGCAGGCCGATGGCGCTGAAGAACCAGCGCTGCCAGCCTGAGGCGTCTGACAAAAACGAGAAGGCAGCGCCGCTGTTGTGGGCCCGCACCAGATTGAAGAAACTGGTCACTTGGGTGCTGGCGCCCAACTCGTAAAAGCCGATCACCAGCACCTTGGTGAACTGGTCCGCGATCAAAATGATCAGGGACAGTCCCAGCCACTGCAGCATCCTGCCAGCGCCCGAAGACGACTTGCGGACCATCAGGCGAACTTCCTTTGTTCACCGGCACCATGCAGGTTGCTGATGCAGCGTCCGCACAGGCCAGGGTGGGCGGCGTCGGCACCGACATCAGGACAGTAATGCCAGCAGCGCTCGCACTTCGCGTCTTGGGAACTGCTTGATTCGATGGTCAGCGTCTCGCCTTCGCGCAAGGTCAGCTTCGATGTGATGAAGACAAACTTCAGGTCCTGCCCCAGACTGGCCAGCAGTGCGTGGTCGTCGGCTGCGACCGTCAGCACGACGTTGGCCTGCAGCGAGGAGCCCACTTTGCCGGCGGCACGCAGGGTTTCGATGTCCTTGTTCACCGCATCGCGGATTTCGCGGATGCGCTCCCACTTGGCCAGCAGCTCCGCCTGAACCGTGGACCGGGAGCCGGGCTTGGCAAACCACGCGTCCAGGTCCGAATACGTGTCCATGAAGATGGACTCTCGCCTAGCACTGGGTGTCTTGCCCGCCGCGCCGAGCACGGCCCAGGCTTCCTCGGCAGTAAAGCTGAGGAAGGGCGCCATCCAGCGCAGCATCGCTTGCGTGATCTGCCACAGCGCGGTCTGCGCGCTGCGACGCGCAAGCGATTTGGGCGCCGTGGTGTAAAGCCGGTCCTTGAGCACGTCGAGGTAGAAGGAACCCAGGTCTTCCGAGCAATAGATCTGCAGCTTGGCCACCACCGGGTGGAATTCGTAGACCTCGTAGTGGCCCAGAATGTCGTTTTGCAATTGTGCAGCGCGGCACAGGGCATAGCGGTCGATCTCCAGCATCTGATCGATTGCCACGGCATCGGTGGCCGGGTCGAAGTCGCTGACATTGGCGAGCAGGAATTTGAGCGTGTTGCGCACACGCCGGTAAGTGTCGACGACGCGTGCCAGGATCTTGTCGTCGCCGGCGATGTCACCGGAGTAGTCGCTGGCCGCGACCCACAGACGGATGATTTCGGCGCCCAGTTTCTTCGAAGTCTCCTGCGGATCGACGCCGTTGCCGGCGCTCTTGCTCATTTTGTGGCCCTTGCTGTCGACTGTGAAGCCGTGAGTCAGGATGCCCTTGTAAGGCGCGCGGCCGTACATGGCGCAGGCCGTCAGCAGCGAGGAGTGGAACCAGCCGCGGTGCTGGTCATGGCCTTCAAGGTACAGGTCAGCCTCGGGGCCCTCATCATGGCCGCAACCCGGGTGCGAACCTTTGAGCACGGTGGTGTGGGTGGTGCCGGAGTCAAACCAGACTTCCAGAATGTCGCTGCTCTTGGTGTAGTGCTGGGCGTCTTCGGCACCCA